>DATGLK010000059.1 GCA_035294265.1 Candidatus Binataceae bacterium | reverse complement strand
AAGGCGGCGATACGAGTCAGCAGCCCCAGGACCAGCCCGATGCCACCGAGAAATTCCGAGCCGACAGCGACGAGCGCCAGCCATGGTGGAATGTTCCAGGCCGAGCGGAAGCGCTTGAAAGTTTCGTCCAATCCTCCGCCGCCGAACCAGCCCAGCAGCTTTTGCGCGCCATGGGGCCAAATCACCGCGGCGAGCATCAGGCGAATAATCAGCGGCGCCAGCTCTCCATTGGTCTGCAAAAGCATGTGCATTTCAAATGTTCCCCCGTCCGGCCAGGCGGCTGACTTGCCTTGGAACCCCCTCAGGCACGATGCTCAGAGAGGGCCCGGAGCCGAGTATGAACCGGCGGCGCCGAAGGCTCAATCGGCTGCAAGCCTACATCTACGCAAGAAAGGAACGCGGAATGGACAGCAACGATCGCCCACCCGAGTTAATTCCAGCACCGGAATTCTCCCGCCGCGAATTCGTCGTGCTCACGCTGAGCGCGGGCTTCGCCCTGGCGGCCTTGCCGGTGTCCGCACAAACCATCACCACCGACAGCAAGGGTCTGGTCGCGGGCGAGGTCAAGATTCCGGTGTCCGGCGGCACGATACCGGGCTACCGCGCGCGCCCGGCCCAGGGTGGTCCATTTCCGACCATCGTGGTGGTGCACGAGATCTTCGGGGTTCACGAACATATCAAGGATATCTGCCGGCGGCTGGCCAAGATGGGTTACTTCGCGGTCTCGCCTCTGCTGTTCGCACGCGAGGGCGACGTGACCAAAGCCCCCGATTATGCCGCGATCGACAAGATCGTTTCTCGCGTTCCCGACCGCCAGGTGATGGCCGATCTGGACGCCACCGTGGCCTGGGCCAAAAGCACCGGTCACGCTGACACCTCGCACATGGGCATCACCGGCTTTTGCTGGGGTGGACGCGAAGTGTGGCTGTACGCCGTGCACAATCCCAAGCTGAAGGCGGCGGTGGCGTGGTATGGTCCGCTGGATCTGCCCAAAAGCCCGCTCAAACCGGCTAATCCACCGGACCTGGTGACGCAACTCAAGGTGCCGGTGCTGGGGCTATACGGCGGCGCCGATCACAGCATCACGCTGGATCAGATTCATGCGATGCAGGCGGAACTAAAAAAAGATGACAAACCCTGCGAGATAATCATCTATCCCGGCGCGCCTCACGGCTTCAATGCGGATTATCGGCCCTCTTACCGCCCGGCGGCGGCCAAGGACGCCTGGAAGCACATGGCGGCTTGGTTCAAGGATCACGGCGTGGGCTAAAGCGCCGCGACGACAAACGCCGCGGCGCTTTAGCCAGAATCAGCGTGAGGCCACGACCCGACTCTTCAGACTGCCGATGGCCGGGGAGCGGATCTCCACCGTGTCGCCAGGCTTCAGAAAGCGGTCGGGCGCGAAGGAGCGATCGGGCCGCACCTCGCTGGAATCGGCGGCGGTGCCGGCTGCGGTGCCACCGCTGATGACGTCGCCGGGGTACAGCGTCAAATCGGTGGACAGGTACTCGATGTACTCGGCGAAGGAAACCACCATATCCTTGGTGTTGTAATGCTGGCGGCGGTCGCCGTTGACCAGGGTCTCGACCTCAACGTTGTCGGGATCCAGTTCGCCCACCACGATGCAGGGCCCCATCGAATGGCTGGTGTCGAAATTCTTTTGCATCGCGAACTTGAGCAGCCCGCCCCCTTCATTCAGCCCGCGGATGCTCCAGTCGCCCGAGAGCGTCACGCCCCAGATGTAGGACTTGGCGTCGGCCGCCTTGATGTTCTTGCCCTGCTTGCCCAGCACCACCGCGGCCTCGCCTTCATAATCGAAGTAGCGTGCGCGGGCCGGATAAATCAGTTCGGCCTCGGGCCCCATGCTGCGCCGATCCACCTTCCAAAAGCCCCAGATGCCGGCCTTGCGGATTTCCGCCTTGGCGTCGCTGGCCGAGATCGTCTGGCCGCGAATCTTGGCCGCCATCGCGATCGCATGATCGGCGAAATTGCCACCCGCGCAGGCCACCCGGCTGGCGTGGGGGCGGGGCGCATGCAATCGCACCGCGCTAAGCTTGTGGACCACCGGCTCGCCGCGCGGATCGAGCTGATCGGAGGCGCGCTGGAGGTAGTCCACCGCCTGGTTGATCCTGTCCAGCGCGGGTTGCCCGGCCTCGATCAGCCGCGCCAGGTCGGAGGGAACCAGGGCCTCGGCAAGCTGCAGTGGATGGGGTTCGTTATCGCATTCGCGCACGCACTTGGCGAAGGCGTATGACAGATCCACCACGCTCCCGTCCTGCACGGCGCCGGTGCGCCGATCGGGACCATAAACGACTATTTTCACGGCTATCCTCCTCCAAGCGGTCGTTGTCTGTTGCGGGCGCGGCGGCGGGGCCGCGCAGCCGCGACTTTAGCCAACTAACCGCCCGCCACGCCAGCGCCCGGGGCCCCACTTGGCGCAGGCTATAGACGTTATCGGCAGCGCTGGGGTATTACGAGGGGAGACGACTTGACGCACCGTGGCCGTAGGCTGCCGGCGCCTGCCTGGGTCGCGAGGGCGGAAAAGGAACACTCATGGCAACATTGCTCAATATCGGTCAGCCTGCTGGGCGGGTCGAAGGCCCGGCTAAAGTCACCGGTCGCACCAAGTACACCGCCGACGTCATTTTGCCCGGGATGTTGTGGGGCAAGGTGCTGCGCAGCCCCTTCCCCCATGCCCGCATCGTCTCGCTCGACGTCAGCGAGGCGCGCAAATTGCCCGGCGTGCACGCGGTGCTGACCAGCGCCGATGTGCCCGAAGTGCTGATGGGCAAGTTCATCTTCGATACCCCAGTGCTGGCGCGCGACCGGGTCCGCTTCGTCGGCGATAAAGTCGCGGCGGTGGCGGCCGAGACCCCCGACATCGCCGAGGCTGCGCTCAAGCTGATCGAGGTGCGCTACGAGGAGCTGCCCGCGGTGTTCGATCCGCTGGAGGCGATGACGGCGGGCGCGCCGCTGATCCACGACGACCCCGCCCGCTACTCGCACATGCCGCCGCAACCCTTCCACGGCGAGGTGCGAATCGCCCCGCCGATCCCCAACGTCAGCGCCCAGGCGATCATCAAACACGGCGACCTGGAGGCCGGTTTTGCCAAAGCGGCGCGGGTCTTCGAGCATACCTTTTACGTCCCCGCCATCCATCAGGCCTATATCGAGCCGCACGCATGCGCGACCTGGATCGAGCCCAATGGCCGCATCCACATCTGGCTGACCAACAAGATGCCGTACGTGGCACGCAACCAGATCGCGATTGCGCTGGACTTGCCTCAGGAGCGCATCCGGGTCGATGCCGCCTCGATCGGTGGGGATTTCGGCGCCAAGGGCAGCCTGATGGACAGCGTGCTGTGTTACTACCTGGCCAAGAATGCCAATCGGCCGGTCAAGATGGTGATGACTTATACCGAGGAGCTGATGGCGGCCAATCCGCGCCATTCGGCGATCATTACCCAGAAGACCGGGGTAGATAACGAGGGCCACATCACCGCCCATCAAGTCAAAATCGTATACGACTGCGGCGGCTACAGCGGCTATTCGCCCTCACCGATGCTGCATGGGGCGGTTCACGGCTCGGGTGCCTACCGCGTTCCCGCGGTGCTGATCGAAGCCTATCGGGTTTACACCAACACCGTGCCGCGCGGTTATATGCGCGCGCCAGGCGCGCCGCAGATGCTGTTCGCGGTGGAAAGTCACATGGACATGATCGCTCATGAGATGGGGATCGAGGCGCTGGAATTTCGCCGCCGCAACGTTTTGAGCGAGGGCGATACCGGTGCGTTGGGTGAGCATTGGCGCGCCATCCTGGGCCCGCAGACGCTGGAGGCCGCCGCCGCCGCGGCTCATTGGGAGGCACCCAAGCCGCCTAACGTCGGCCGCGGCGTGGCGCTGTACGAACGGGGCACCGGCAATATTGGGGCCTCGGCCATGATCCTCAGCGTCGACGCCCAGGGGCGGATCTCGCTGCTCACCGGCGCACCCGACACCGGCACCGGCGCCTTGACCATGCTGCAGCAAGTCGTGGCCGAGGAATTCCACCTTCCCCGTGAGGCGGTCACGATCGTTCAGAGCGATACCGACAATGCACCCTTCGAGTTAGGCCACGCGGCCAGCCGCTTTACCTACATTGGCGGTCAGGCGGCCCTGGCCGCCACGCGCGAGATGATCAAGGCGCTCAGCGAACTGGCGGCGCAGAAGCTGGGCTGCGAACCCGCTCAGGTAACGCTGCAACAGGGCAAATTCACCGCTCCCAGCGGCAGCCTCGACCTCAAGAGCCTGATGGCTTACGCGGCCGAGCGCGGCCTGGCACCGATCCATCGCACGGGCAATTACGTCCACAAAAGCGGCGAGATGGACAACACTTGCTTCTGCGCCCAGATTGCCGAGGTCGAGGTCGATCGCGAAACCGGCGAGGTCAAGCTACGCAAACTGGTGACCGCCCACGATACCGGCACCGTGATCAATCCGCTGACCTTGCACGGCCAGATCGAGGGCGGTGTAGTGCAGGGGATCGGCCAGGCGCTCACCGAGCATCTGGTGATCCGCGACGGCAACGTAACCACCTTGCACATGGGTGACTACAAGCTGCCCACCGCGA
Source organism: Candidatus Binataceae bacterium (assembly GCA_035294265.1). Classification (NCBI taxonomy): domain Bacteria; phylum Candidatus Binatota; class Binatia (SeqCode); order Binatales (SeqCode); family Binataceae (SeqCode); species Binataceae bacterium (SeqCode). Next base: position 28,876 of record DATGLK010000059.1, on the reverse strand, counting down.
TGGACATTCCAGAGCTGACCACGGTCATCGTGCCCAGCCAGGTCGGTCCCGGACCACATAATAGCAAGGCGATCGGCGAACACAGTCTGTCTTCGGTGCCGGCTGCGATCGCCAATGCGGTATTCGACGCGGTCGGAGTACGGATCACGGAACTGCCCATCACGGCCGCCAAGGTTTACGAGGGACTACACAAACAAACCGGCAAGTAACGCCTTGGGGCGCCGTCTGGCAAATAACCGTCACTGACCCGCCGCGCGTAACAATCAAGCGGTATCGAGCGGTCGCGCTCGCTGGTTGGCTCGCATGCCTGGGCAAACGCTTTGGCAAAGAGGCCGGAGCGGCCAGCGTCGAATACGGACCGATTCCGAACTCGATAAGAAGGACGTAATCCACGAACTCAACGCTGTCGTCGCAGTGAGCCGCAGCTCACGCGCGCGCGTCGGGGCCTTAACGTAACCTTTGACTCCAAAGGGCGGCGGAGAAAGCCGCCGCCGAATCAGCGAAAGCGGGGCATCACGCGCTCGGCGAACAGGCGCATCGAGCGCTCCACCAGCTCCGAGGCCAGGCCGCCGAAGTTCATCCAGCACAACACCTCGCCGATGCCCAAGGCGCGCATCTCCGCAATTCCATCGATGACCCGCTCGGGACTGCCGAAGAGCACGCTTTCGCGCAGGACATCGTCGAGCCGGAAATGCTCGAAACGCTCGGCCATCGCGCGGAAGCGCGGCTGCAACGAGAGCGGCGCATCCTCGATCCGCTCGGGGATCAGAAAGCGCTTGAACGCACCCTGATACCATTGCTCGGCCGCGTAAGCCTCGCGGCTGGCCTGCGCGTCGGTAGGCGCAACATAGATATGGCGCGACACCCCCCAGCCATCCAGCGCCTGGCGGGCCTGCTCCTCGCTGGCGCCCAGTTCGCGCCGGGTGGCGAGGTAGAGATCGCGATGGGCCACGACCTGGGACAGCGGCCCGGTAATCACCGAATTAAGAATGGGCCAGCCACGCCGGGCCGCAAAGGTTACGGTCTCGGGGCTGGTCGCCACCAAAAAAATCGGTGGGTGGGGCTTGGTGAAGGGCTTGGGCCGCACCGCCAGCTCTTCGATCTGAAAAAACTTGCCGCGATATGACACCCGCTCCTGTGTCCACGCCGCCAGCATCAACTCCAGGATCTCATAAAAGCGCGCGCGGCTTTCCTCCTGGGGGATGCGAAAGCCGGCAAATTCGCCCGGTCGGTTGCCCCGCCCGACCCCGACTAGCAAACGGCCGCGGCTCAGGATATCGGCCAACGCCACCTCTTCGGCCAGGCGAATGGGGTCGTGAAAGGGAAGAATCGCGGCGGCCCAGCCGATCTTGATTCGGCGGGTGCAAGCGGCCAAGGCGGTGCTGATCGCCACCGGACTGACCGACAGTCCGTATTCGGTGAAATGATGCTCGGTCAGCCAGACCGAATCGAAGCCAAGCTCCTCCGAAAAGCACATCTGATCGAATTCGCGCTGGATAACCTCGGCGTCGGAGGTACCCGGCGGGGCCTGTAAAAAGTAGTAGCTGCCAAAGCGCATCGCTGACTCCTGCGGCACGCCGCGCGCGGCGCCTGCGCCCGTGGCGCGATTATCCCCGGTCGGCCCCGCCGTTCCAAGTGCGGGCTTGACCGCTTCGGTGTCAGTGTGCGACTGGGTCACATAGCGGCGGCACCGCGCCTGTGCCGCGCAGACTCAAGCGGAGGAAGCGAACGATGGCCGGTCAACTCAACCTGGCGCGCATCAGTCTAATCGGTTTTGGCGAAGCCGGCGGCATCCTCGGAGCCGACCTGGCGGCGCTTCGCGGCCCGCAAGTAGCGAGCTTCGACATTCTATTCAACAACCCCGCGCGCAAGTGCGCCATCCTGGCCAAAGCCGAGCGTGCCGGGGTGCATGCCGCAGCCAGCCTGGCCGAAGCACTCGAGGGGGCTGACCTAGTGATTTCCGCGGTGACCGCCAGCGCCTCGCGCGAGGTCGCCCAGTCGGCGGCGCATTTGCTCAAACCTGGACAAATATTCTTCGAGATAAATTCGGTCTCGCCCCAGACGCGGCGCGACAACTGCCGGGTGATCGAAAATGCGGGCGCGGATTACGTCGAGGCCGCGGTGATGGCGCCCGTGCCGCCGCAGCGGCTCAAGGTACCGATGCTGCTAGGTGGCAAGCGCGCCGGCGAGGTGGCGCAGGCGCTATCTCACCTCGGTTTCGGTGCCACCGCGGTGGCGACTGAAGTGGGCGTCGCAGCGGCAATCAAGATGTGCCGCAGCATCATGGTCAAGGGGCTGGAGGCATTGACGCTTGAATGCATGCTGGTCGCCCGCCGCTACGGTGCCGAAGAGGCGGTGCTCAAGTCGCTTCACGCCACTTACCCTTCGATGGGCTGGAACGCGGCACTGCCCGACTACCTAATCAGCCGGGTGGCCGAGCACGGCCGGCGACGCTCCGAAGAAATGCTGGAAGTGGTACAAACCCTGCTGGATGCCGGGCTGGAGCCTACCATGGCCACGGCGACGGCTAACGTACAGGCGTGGCTGCCCAAGGCGATGGAGCAGGCGGGGATAGCTTACGCGGGCGAGGGATTTTCCTGGCGGCGGCTGGCCGACGCGCTGGCGCAAGCGACATCGTCAGAAAGCGAGCGGGAAAAGTCCCGAGCTGTGCCAATCGGCGCTAAGTAGCGACCCGCGCGATGCCGCGCGACAGCTCCTTTCGCCCTTTCCTGTTTCCTCCTGAGCCATCGAAGAGGGTGGGTGGAAGGGCTCTTAGCAGTGCCTTCCCGCGCCGACCGAGCTCGTCCTATTTTCCCATCTCTCCTTGCAGCGTTGATGCACGACGCCTAACCGCCATTTCCGAACTCACTGCGCGACGCGGCTCTCCGTCCTTAAACTCCCCACGTTGCATTCATCGCGGCAAGCGGCATTGGAAGATCGCAAATCCCTCCACTTCACTTTCCACTTATAATCCCGGACATAGGGATTTTCTTCGGGATTTTCTTCGGGATTTTCTTCTGTCCACGCACGGGCGTTGTGCCGGTGAGGCGGGCCATCGCGCCTACCCCACCAGCCGTGCAGACGATTTACTGTTGCAGCCCTTCGGCCTTGAACACTTCCTGCACCTTGGGCCGCGCCGCGATGCGATCGAAGTAGGCCTTGACGTTGTGCCATTGGGAAATGTCAATATTGGCGCGCTTGGCCCAGTGGAGCATCACGAACATGTAGGCGTCGGCCACCGTAAACTGAGCGCCGGTCAGAAAAGGGCCACCGGCTCCCAATTGCTTATCGAGCATCGCGTAGCGTTGGCCCAACTCCTCACGCACCGTGGGCTTGTACTCCTCGGGCACGGTGGGACGGAACACCAGACCGTAACGCTTGTGCAACTCCGAGGCGGTGAAATTCAGCCATTCCTGTACTCGGGACCGCTCCAGCGTGCCGTTTTTGGGCGCTAGATTGCTCTCGGGCTTGAGGTCGGCCACGTACTGGACGATCGCCGGCCCTTCGGTCAACACCTGGCCGTTGTCCAGTTGGAGCGTGGGCACCTGCCCCTTGGGATTGATGGCCAGGAAATCGGCGCCGGACTTGGTCTTCTTGGCGCGAAGATCCACCTGCTCCAACTCGAAGGGCAACCCCGACTCACGCAGCACAATATGGGGCGACAGCGAACATGCTCCCGGGGAAAAATATAGCTTCATAACCGCTTTCTCCTTTCCGAAATGAGCCTAGGGAACCGAGACGACAACGCGTCGCAGCCTATTCGATTACCGCCATGATGTCGGCCTCGACCGCGATGTTGCCCCGGCGCAAATCCAGCTCCAGCGTCTTGCGCGCCGGCCGCGAGGCCGCGTCGGGGAACAATTCCAGCCAATAAGGATTGAACACCGCACGGTCAAGTCCGGTCTGATAGAAAAAATTAATCTTGATGATATCCGCCACGCTGCCCCCCGCCGCTTCTACCGTGTTGCGGATATTGACGAACATGTTGCGCGCCTGCTCAGCCGGCGTCTCCGCCATCTTGCCTGTGAGATCATGCCCCATGATCCCGCCCGACATCAGCAGGTTGCCGATCCGCGACGCGTACGGCACGGGCATCGTGCCGTGCCCAATGTAGTCCAGCTCGATACTCTTTCTCATTTGGCAATTCAGCGACTTTCGCTCGATGCGCGGTTTACAGAAACCGCGTCGGCCAGTTAATCGTCCGCCACATATGCGCCGAGGGGCTGTCGTCGAAGCCGAGGCCTTCTTCGGGCTGGCGGAAGTTACGCCCGATGATGTCGGTGAATTCTTCCAGGTTGACGACCGCCTTGGGATCGAAGGAATAGATATCGTTGACCGTGATCAGGCGGGCGGTCATGTACCAGCGGTGGTTGCGAATTTTCCGGTATGCACGCTCGATATAGGGTTCGGGGCGGTAATCGGCGCCGAACAGCTTGAGGTACATCTCGGGGTATTCGTATCCGACCTCGGGATCGGGATAGAAGCGCAGCACCTGATGGGCGCGAATCGCCCAACTCACTTCTTCGTCAACGTAAGGCTCGACCAGTTGCGCGCCCCAGTAGCCGTGGTCGCTGCGGATAAAGCCCGACACGCCGATATCATGCAGCAAACAGGCGATAATCACCTTCTCCTCGTGTCCGGCTTTGCGCGCCAGGGCGGCGCTTTGCAGCAGATGAGCGGCAGGGCCGAACCGGTTGCGGAAGAAATCCATAAGCGTAGGCTTATCCGGCATCGGCTTGAGTCGCGGATCGGGACCCATCAGGTAGTAATGCAAGCGCCCGTCCGCGGGCGGCTGGGGAACTTCTAAGGGACCGGTCGGATCGCGCTCGCCCGAGTAGTAGAGTACCGAGCGAACGGCGATACGGTCCAGCTCCTGGCTAAGCTGGCGTTCTAGCGCGTCGGCCCGTTGAGAGGGCGATGGCGTGGAGATCTGCTCGTCCATTTATCCAGCTCCTGGCCAAAATTGCGAAGCCCGGCCTGAACTCAACCGCCCACCGCTCGACCTTCGGGCCGGCCACGGTCGACCTGCCCCGTGGGAAATCGGACCAGCGCGTGCTTACCCGCTTGGCTCCGCTGTTCGATCCTTTAGCACAAAGACCACCCCGGATGCTTAAGCCGAGGATGCCTAATTGCTGGGCGGATCGACCTGAAAGGCGTTAGCGGTAAAGCAAACCATGGTGAAAAAGCCGCAAGTAGCGACCGCTTCGACCAGGCCAGTTTCGCCCATCAGCTCAAGTCCTCGCTGATAGGTAGCGTCACTGACCTGACCGGAGGCAACCAGCTCCTGGCTCAGTTTCAGGGCGATCTGCTCTTTGGGGTCGCTCAAGGCGGGAGTCTGCCCCTTTGCAATCGCATCCAGGGTGGTCTGTTCAAGCCCTTCAGCGAGCGAACGGCGAGTTTGCGCCCACCAGGGATACTTGGCGTTCCAATGCTTGATCGTGCGCATCACGATGAGCTGGCGCAGGCGGCCGGGCAAGGAGCTGTGGCGCAGAAAATCGCCCATGTCGCGGTTGAGCGCCATGAATTTGGGACTGCGCAGATAGGCCACGTACGGGCCCCCCACAGGCAGACCGCGCGCGTTGGTTTCTTCAAACACTTGCCGCTGTTCGGCGCTCATGTGCTCGGGACTGATTGGGGCTAGGCGTGCCATCGTAATTGCTCCTTGTGAAGGGTTTGCGTTCGGCTTTGAGAAAGCGAGTGCAGCTCGCACCAAACCTATATCGTTGCATTCCCGGCGCCTCAGGGTAAGGGACCGGCCAAAGAGCGACGCCGAATGTTTATCGTCCCTGGAAGCGAGGCGCGCGCTTTTCCTTGAAGGCCAAGCGTCCCTCGCGGTAGTCGGCGCTGTTGAAGCAGGCCTCAATCGCGCGCTGAATCGCGCCATCGTCCCGGGCACTGGGTTCGCGAGTCAATTGCTCCACGCACAGCTTGGAAGCGGCCACCGAGAGCGGGGCGTTTTCCGCGATGGTCGCCGCCAGGTCGTCCACCACCTGGGACAATTCCTCGGTGGGAACGACCTGATTGATAAGCCCGATCCGAGCCGCTTCAGCAGCGTCGATACGCCGGCCGCTGTAAAGCAGCATCCGGGCGTGAGCCGGACCGACCAGGCTTATCAAGCGAGCGATCGCCTCCAGGCTGTAGGCCAGCCCCAGACGTGCGGCTGGAATGCCCAGACGGCTGTCGGCGGAGGCGATGCGCAGGTCGGCCTGCATCGCGATCGCCAGCCCGCCGCCCAGGCAGAAGCCGCGAATCCGCGCGATCACCGGCTTAGAAAAGGCGGCCAGCGCCGTCCGCCCGATCCCGGTCAGGCGATCGTACTGGCGCTGAGCCTCGGCGTCGGCGCGCTGCTGCTCGAACTGGCTGATGTCGGCACCCGAGACAAACGCCCGCTCGCCGGCGCCGGTCAGGATCACCACGCGCAACGCGGGATCGGCCTGAAACTCGGTTAGGATCTCGGCCAGCCCCTGCCACATCTCGACCGAGACGGCGTTGTGCTTTTCGGGTTGATTGAAGGTAATCGTGCCAACCGCGCCCTGGCGCGCGGCCAGCATCTTGCCGCCCGCGTAGGCTCGCGCGGCAGAGTGCGCTGAAACTTCCATCAGATGTCGCCTCGCTTGCGCATCTGCGCAATCTCCTCGTCGCTGTATCCAATCCAGCGTAGAACTTCGCCGGTGTTCGCGTCCGCCTCAGGCGTGGGCCCACGAATCTCTTTGCTGACACCCGATATGTTGATCGCCGAAGCCACTACCTCGGTGGGCCCCAGCGTGGGATGGAGCATCGGGCGCGCCAACCCGAGATGGCGAACCTGGGGATCGGCAAAAACTTGGTCGATGGTATTGATCGGACCGCAAGGAATACCGGCCTGTTCGAGCAGCTCGACCCAGTAGGCCGAGGGGCGCTGGCGGGTCACCTCACCGATCTCGCGATTTATCTCCTCGCGGTTGGCGCTGCGTCCGGCCAGGGTCTTCCAGCGCGGATTGTCTTTCCACTGCGGCCGCCCGACCGCATCGCAAAAACGCTCCCACAATCGGCCCGAGGCGGCCGCGATGTTGATCTGACCGTCGGCGGTGGGAAACACGCCCTGGGGAATGATGGTGGGATGATCGTTGCCAGCTTGGCCCGCGACCTGGTGGTCGATAAGCCAGCGGGTGGCTTGAAAATCGAGCATGAAGACCTGGGCCTCCAGCAGGCTGGTGTGGACCCAGCGTCCCTGGCCAGTGACCTCGCGATCGAACAAAGCAATCATAATTCCTAATGCCAGAAGCGTGCCCGCGCTCAGATCGGCAATCGGAATCCCCACCCGCACGGGACCTTGACCGGGCAAGCCAGTGATCGACATCAGGCCGCCCATGCCCTGCGCAATCTGATCGACTCCGGCGCGAGCGCGATAGGGGCCGCTCTGCCCGAAACCGCTGATACTGCCGTAGACGAGGCGAGGGTTGACTGCGTGCACGTCATCCCAGCCGATCTTGAGCCGCTCTTTGACTGTGGCTCGCATGTTTTCGACAATCACGTCGGCACGGCCCACCAGCCGCATGAAAGCGGCATGCCCCCGTGGCGATTTCAAATTGAGCCGGATCGCGCGCTTGTTGCGATGAAGGTTCTGAAAGTCCGAACTGTGCCGACTGTTGCGATCGTCTTCCTCGGCCACCGCCGGCGGTTCGATACGGATGACATCGGCACCCCAATCGGCAAGATGGCGCACGCAGGTCGGACCCGCCCGGGCCAGGGTCAAATCGAGCACGGTCAAGCGAGACAGGGGAAGATGGGCCTCCGAGCCACCCTCGGCGGTTGCGGCAAGATCGACCGGCTCTGCCATTTGCGACACTCCTTCCTGCGCGCCGCCGGCCCGGGACCGGCGGCTGGGCTTGGTTCATGGCATGCGCCCGTGCCAAATCGGCCTGTTAGCTCATAGCACGTCGGCAAACCCTAGTAACCCGCAAGCTCGTCCTAACCTACGCCAAACTCCTTTCAGGCCGTTAGCGTCCGCACAACAGCTGTCGTTAAAATATACGTACATAACGATTTGACTCTAGCTCCACCTTCATGTTCCCTCGCCACTTGAGCAGCAATAGCGCAAGCCGGCGAAGCGATAATCATGAGCTATCCGCCTTACACCAAAACGAGGCTGGATTTTTTAAGCCGTAGTATGAATTCCGTTTGGCTCACCTGGCGCGACCAGCCACGCCCAACCCACTCGTTTTGGCGCGTCTTGCTGGGGTTCGGGGTTTTCGCTTTGGTGTGCGCTATCGGCTGCGGCAGCTCGAGCAGCGCAGCTCCAGCGTCAGCCCTTCGCTGACTCCCAATCCAACATCGCCTCAAGCCAAGCGCCCGGCCTACGATAGCGGGCGCCGGCCGGCCTTTGGTCGCTGCCCGTCCGGCGCGCGGCCTGCTTGGGAAAGCGCGCTGGTCCGCGGGCGCCGTCGATGTGTGTTGCTACTCCAATCCGGAGTTGCTATCTCAATTCAATTCCGCCAAAAGCGAGAACCTTGTCATGGATCAGCATATCAGCGAATTACCCGAGACCCGCCACCTGCCCGACGACGTAATTCACTATCGCGAATACAAAATCCTGTTGCGCGCCGAGCGCTTTATCAACAAGCAAAGTTTTCTTGATCTGTGGAAGCAGATCTCCAAGACCGCCAAGAAGCTGGGCGTCGAAGTGGAGATGGATAAGGACGCCTTCGAGAGCCAGGTGCGCGAAGTCCTGTTCTATGACACGCCCGAATTCGACCTCTATAACAACCACTTCATCCTGCGTAAGCGTACCTTTTACGACCAGGGCTGGCCGCGTACCGATCACGAGCTGACTTTCAAATACCGCGATCCCGACCTCAACGCCGCCGCCGCGGTCGATGTCCGGCCGCGCTTGGGCGGCCATGAAGAGATTAAATTCAAAGAAGAATTGCTGCTGGCCCGCGACCACCTAGGCGGCATGCGCAGTGTCTATTCACACGGCTGCGTGCTGATTTCGCCCAAGCTGGAGCTGGACCACGGGATTGAGGATATCGCCGACGCCTTCCCGAGCCTGGGCAAGTTGGATATCAGGCCGCGCACCAAGTTGGAACTGGTCAACAACGTCGCGGTTGAAGAGGTGCAGAACACCATCGGTTTCCTGCATTTCGGCCATCATTACAAGGGCAAGGCCACGATCGCGATCTGGCGCAGCCGGGCGCTGGAGAAGTCCTTATCGGGCGAGTTCGCCTTTCAATGCAAGTTCGATCGCCTCAACCGGGTCCATCGTTCGTCGATGGAGCTGTCCGAGGAGTTCTATCGCTGCGTGCAGTTGGAATGTCCGGAATGGATCATGCTTGGCGCGACCAAGACCGCGATGGTCTATGAAATGGGGCAGGGCGAACTCAAGAACCGCGAATAGTTTTTGCGGATACCTGACTTCGACCCTGCTCAAGATCATCCCGCCTCGCGTGGCGCATCACGCTTTGCTCCACGCCCATGCCCTGCGATAATTCGGTCTTACCGCCCGCCATCAGCATGCTGTCCGGTAAATCCCTCGCGTGGTCCGCGCCCTCGCCGTAAGCTCAGGCGCCCAGACGGTAGAAGTTGCGTGAGTTGTCGCCCAGGATGGCTTGCTTGACCTCGCGACTGAGCTGCTCGTTCTCCAGCAATTCCTCGATTTCGTGCCGGCAGCTCTCCAGGGTCACCTCGTGGGGAAAATCCGAGGAGTACAAAAACGGCTTTGGACCGAAAATCTTGACCGCGAAAGGCAACGAGAGTTCGTCGCCCTCGCAGCCGAAAGCTATCCGGCCTTCATGGCATTGGCGAATGATGTAGTCGGCAACCGATTCGCCGGTGCGCAAGTCGAAGGCAGGGCCATTTTTCTGCGGAAAGGAGCGGTAGGACTCGTCGCACCGCTCTAGCAAGGTGAGGTAGGCCGCCACGCCGGCTTCCAAAAAGGCCACCCGCATGCGGGGAAAGCGGTCGAAGATGCCGTTGAAGAGCATGGCGGCAAACGAAATCATGATACCGGCTGGATGACCCAAGGCGTGGGCGGCAGCGAAAACGTTAAGATCGTCGAAGCCGAAATTGTCGTGGCATCCGCCATGAATGGCGATCGCGCAACCCAGCCGATTGGCCTCCTCGTACAGCGGCCAGTAGTCCTTGGCGCCCAAGTGAGTCTTAAGCCCATTGGAGGGCAGCATCGCGCCGCACATCCCCAATTCGGTCACGGCGCGCTGCAATTCGATGACCGCGGCTTGTGGCTCCTGCAGCGGCACCAGCGCCATTGCGCGAAAGCGCGGATTGCGCCGAATATAGGTATGAGCCAACCAATCGTTGTAGGCGCGGGCCAGCGCGATCGCCCATTCCGGATCGATAACTTTGCCGTAAGCTAGCCCCGCGGTGGGGTAGAGCACGGTAGCCTCCAGCCCCAGATCGTCAAGGAACTTCTCCCACTGCGCCGGCCCGATCGCCGTGGGACCCGCGCGCCGTTCGTCAGTGTTGATCCGGTTGGAGAAGTTGCCGTTGTGGATGTGATCCAGCGGCGGGAAGACCCCCAGTACTGGCTTATAATCGCGGTAGGGATCGGGAAGAAACTTCACAATCGCCTCGCCGTCCTCGAAGATATGGCCATCACCGTCCACTATAGAGGGTCGCCAGCTCATTGCTTTGCTCCTTGTGCGCGCGCTTTTCTTCGATTTCCAACTTCAGGCGGCAAGCTGCGGCAAGATCAGCGGCTTGACCTCGCGGAACTCGGCCATCGCGCGCAGCGCGTCGGTGGTACGATCCAAGGTATAGGTACCCGAGATGATCTTGTCGAAGGGGAAATGTTGGCGGCGCGTGGCCAAGAACTGTAGGGCTTCGTAGAAATGGCGCTGCTCGGCCATGAAGACCGTTTTGATCTGAACCTGCTTGCGAAAGATATTGGTCGAAATCGGTACGCTGGGCGGTCCACCGATACCGATGGAGACGTAGCGGCCGCCAGGCCGCAGAATCTCCAGCCCTTCGCCCACCGCACTAGCGGCGGCGCATTGAATTACGATATCGGGGCCGCGGCCGGCACTGTGATCCAACGCCCAGGCGCGGCGCTGCTTGACTTCGGGACATTCATCCAAGTCAAGAACGGCGTCGGCACCCCAGCTTTTTGCCACCTCCAGCCGCGCCTTGGGCGCACCGATCACCAGCACCTGGCGCGCGCCGTGGTCACGCGCCATCGCGACCGAATATAGTCCCAGCGGACCGGCGCCCTGAATTAAAACGGTCTCATGGCTGGCAATCGCGCCAAGCTGCTCGAAGCCGTGCACCACGGTGCGCAGGGCGCAGGCCGCCGAAGCCGCCAGCGGCGCGCTGACTTCGTCGGGCACGCGGACAAAGCCGGAGCGCGGCGGAAAATAGTGATATTCGGCGCACCCACCCAGTAGATAGGGCGGCTGGTCGGCCGGCTGATGGCCAAAGCTGATGCCGGAGGGGCATAAGGTGGGCTGGCGCGCGACCGTGCAGTAATAGCAGGAGCCGCAAAATGGATAGGAGGCGATGACACGGTCGCCAACTCGCAGCGGTTCGTGCAACGCGCCGAACAGTTCGCCGCGCAGCTCGACGATGGTGCCGGTGGTCTCATGGCCCGGGATGAACGGCGTGTGCTCGGCCATGTGACCCAGCCATCGATGGGCATCGGTGCCGCACAAGGTGGCGGCATCAACCTTAATCAGAGCGGAGTCGGGTTCCAACTCGGGAAAGGGCAGCCGGCGCAACTCCAGAGGCTGGTTGAATGCCGTTATTACCGCCGCCAGACAATTGGCCATTGTAATCTACCTCCTGTCCACGCAGTCTCACCCTAGATCAGAGCGCGGCTGAATGCCAAATGAGCGGCCGGCCGTCAGCCCCTCTTTTCCCACCGCGGGCGCCAGCGTAGCTCTATAGAGTTAGGGAGGACAACAGGACTGATGAGCACGACGGCGCTTAAGTTCGCGGCGGCGCTTTACGATCGCACGCTGCCTTTGCATACCGGCGCAGCCAAGCCCGAGGGCTTTGAGCTGGACTTCATCCCGCTGGAGAATTCAGGCGCGGGGTTTCCACGCATGAACAACGGCGAGTTCGACGCGGCCGAGTATTCGATCGCCGAATTCGTCTATCGCCAATGCAAGGGAGGCTGCCCGTTCGTGGGGCTGCCGGTATTCGTGTCGCGCGGCTTTCGCCATCACTTCATCCTGATCAATCGCAAGGCGGGCATCCGCACGCCCAAGGATCTTGAGGAGCGGCGCGTGGGCACACCGACCTTCACGATCGCCGACGCGGTCTGGATGCGCGCCGTGCTGCAGCACGAGGGTGGTGTTGATCTCTCGCGCCTGCATTGGGTGGCCAGCACTGCCGGTTTCAATCGCCCGATGCTTGAGATGGTCAGACCGCCGCACATCGAAACCGACCAAAGTGGCAAGACCCTGGTTGAACTGCTGGAACAAGGCGCCATCGACGCCTTGCTGGCCAACGGCCTGCCAGCGGCGCTGTGGACCAATCCAGAGCTGGGCCATCTGTATCCCAACCCCTTTGAACTGGAGCGCGAATATTACCGCCGCACCAGAATTTTCCCGATTCTGCATATGGTGGTGATGCGCCGGGAACTGCACGAGCGCCATCCGGAGCTGGCACGCAATTTCTACCGATTGCTGTGCCAAGCCAAGGCGTTGGGACTGCGCAAAATGGAGGGGCTGGGCTCGCTACCCTACATGCTGCCGTTCATGGCGGAGCAGGTCGCGCAGTTCCAATCGCTTTTTGGCGGCGATCCGTGGCCCTATGGGCTTGAGAACTGCCGGCCGACGTTGGAAGCCTTCGTCCGCTTCATGGCGGAGCAGGGCGTGATCGCGGCCCCGCGAAAGATCGAAGAGATCTTTCTTCCCTTCGATTAGGCGACCTACCAGCCGATAACATAGGCGGGGAAGACCGCTTTGAGATGGCCGCGCGGATCGGCCCCGCCGCTGAGCCGCCCTTCATCCAAGGACTGCGAGACCGCTAGAACGTAGCCCTCGCTGTAGGCCGGCACCAGCTCGATGCTGTGGCCGCGTCGGCGCAGCTCGCCGACCACCTCGGGCGCGATGCGCTCTTCGGCTAAAACCACACCAGGCAACGCGGCGTGGGGGCTGAAGCTGGAGGCAAAGTGCAAGGTAGAAAAGCGCGGCGCTTCGATCGCAGCCTGCAAATCCATTTTGAAATCGACCAGGTTAAGAAAAAATTGCAGCGTCCACTGATCCTGGTTATCGCCCCCCATGGTACCGAAGGCTACTCCGCGTCGATCGTCGAACAGGGCCAGCGACGGCGACAGCGTGGTGCGCGGCCGCTTGCCCGGCGCCGGGGCGTTGGGATGGCCCTCCTGCAAGACAAAGGTCTGCAGGCGCGTACCCAGGGGAAAGCCCAGCTCGGGGATTACCGGCGAGCTGGGAATCCAAGCGCCGCTGGGGGTAATTGCGATCAGATTGCCGGCCCGGTCGGCGGCGGCAACGTGGACGGTGCCACGGCCCCATCCCCGTCCCTCGCCCGGCTGCTCGGCCCACGCCCGCATCGCGCGTGGATCGCCCGGGTGGGCCGGCTCGCGCAGCGCGTGGTGAGGATCGACAAGGGCTCGGCGCAGTTCGGCGTAGCGCGGGGAAAGCAGCCCCTCCATCGGCACCTCGACCGCGCTCGGGTCGCCGTAGTAGGCGTTGCGATCGGCAAACGCCAGCTTGGCCGCTTCTACCACGGTATGAATGTAATCGGCGGAGTTGTGGCCTAGCGCGGGCAGGTCGAAGCCCTCCAGCAGGCGCAACTGCTGCAGAAAGACCGGCCCCTGTGACCACGGTCCGCACTTGCACACCCGGATGCCGTGATAGTCGATGCTGACTGGCGCTTCGATGTGGGTGCGAAAGGTAGCCAGATCTTCGGCCCGCAGCAAACCGCCGCCGGCTTGCGCCCAATCGGCGATCTGGCGGGCGATATCCCCGCGATAAAAGCGCGCGCGCGCCGCCTGCAGCCCCGCCGCGCGATCGCTGGCAGGCGCGCCGGCCGCGGCATCGAGCAGACGGCGGAAGCAATTGGCCAGCGCCGGATTCTTGATCATGGTATCGGGCAGTGGGAGTTGGCCCGCGGGCATGTAGAGTTGACCCGTGCTCGGCCACAGTTTCAGGAAGCGTTCGGCGTTGGCGACCAGGGTTGCCGCGGAGCCGGCCACCGTAGTCGCAACTTCAGGCGAGCCGGTCACCCCAATGTGCAGGGGAAAGCCCCCCTCGCATAGCTCCAAGGCGGGCTCCAGCACAGCCTCCAGCGTCATCGTGCCGAACTGCTCCAGCACCGTGAGCAAAGCATCCAAAGCCGCGGGCACACCCGCGGCCAGCAGCCCCTCGCCCGGAATTTCCGTCACCCCCAACTCACGAAAGCGATCCAGCGTGGCGGCGGCAGGCGCGGCAGTATTGCCGTTGATCGATACCACCGGGCGTCCGGCGCCGGGTCGAATCAGCATCGGCGCTTCGCCGCCCAGCGTGTGCATGTGCGGATTGACCACGCCCTCGACGAAGGTGGCGGCCACAGCAGCATCGACCGCGTTGCCACCGCGGGCAAACAGGCGCGCGCCGGCGGCGGCGGAGAGATAATGCTCGGTGGCGATAACCGCCTGGCGTCCAATCACCGTGGGCGAAAGATTCCTGCTCATATATGCCTCACAGGTTCAGCCGCGAGCCCCTGGTCGCCTCCGCGCGGCAATAAAGCAAGCCCAGCTCTGGGCCACTGTGTTCAATCAGGCGATAGCGGCGTATTAGCCCACCAGAGTATGCTATATTCAGAATCGATTGGAGAGGCAGTTCTCGGAAAGCAGGCGAGCGATTGCCAACTTTTCATGACCTTCCACCAGTGGCCTGCACCACTTCGGTTTCTGGCAGGCTTTCCGAGGCGAGGTTTGCGCTCACGGGGCGGCGGAGTTTAGTTCCAGCTTAAGCGTGGAGGACAAAGCAAATCGTGAATCCGGCAGAAGACAGGCAGGGCGGGGGAGTGGTGGGGCGATATTGTCAATTAGTTAAACCTGTGCGCGACCGGCAGGGCCGCTCGCGTTTCGAGGAACGGCCCCGTATCGTACGCGAGGTGCATAATCTGGATCGCACGATGTACCTGGTGCAATTCGACGACGGTTCCACCACCTTCGTATTCCCCCACGAGGTGACCCTGTTGTAAGAGGCCAGTTGCGGGCTCAACCCTGAGCCAGGTAGGTCTGCGTCCGATACAAGGCGGCGATAGTCTTGGCGTCGACGATCTGCCCGTGCTCGATCATGGCCAGGGCGCGCGCCAGCGGAATCCACCGCAGGCGGATGACTTCGTCAGCCTCATGCTGGCTAGCTGTGGCGGACAACTGGCGGGCCAGGAAAAGCGTAATGCGCTCGTCGCAGAAGCTGGGAACGGTCACGATAGTTGCCAACCGCCGCCAGCTTCGCGCCACTACTCCAGCCTCCTCGCGCAGCTCGCGTGCCGCGCATTGACGTGGGTTTTCGCCCTCGGCACGCGCGCCGGCGGGAATCTCCCAAATCGCGCCTCCTATGGCGTGGCGATACTGATTTATCATCGCCACCCGTTGGCGCTCATCCAATGCCACAATCGCGGCAGCCCCTGGGTGACGGATGACGGGCAACTCCACGGTCAAACCGTTGGGTAGCGAGGCGGTCTCCAGGCCCAGGTCGAGCACCCCGCGATGAAAGATCGGCCGGCGTGAATTCATCCCCCAAGCTTGCGGTGCGCCGGCCTCGCTAGCAAGCTGGAAGTCGGCCGGTGCGCGGAGGGTTCAAAGTTGGCTCGCGCTGGGCTATCATTTAGGGCTATCTGACGACCTGTTTTGTCGAGGAGCAGCCATTGAGCGCACAGGCGAGTCGGGCGACCCAATTGGTTGCCGAATTGGAAGACCTGGCCAAGCGGGTCGGAATCCAGGTCCGCCGGGAGAAGCTCCTGCGCGAGGTCGGTTATCGCGCGCGCAGCGGCTGGTGCATGATGCGGGAGCAGGACCTGATCATCATGGACCGCGCGCTCAATCCCAGCGAGCAGCTCGAGGTGCTGGCCAGCGCCCTGCGCCAGCGCGATCTGGAATCGCTGTATCTGTCGCCGGCGGCGCGCCGATTGCTGGTCAACGAGCCCAATTAAGGGAAAGTAGCGAGTGGAGTTGCAGATGCCAGGGGGTGAGCAGGCCGCGCCGACCACCGTGCGCAATCGCGCCCACGTCAGCTCCGAGGAGCGGATGGCGGCCTTTCATGAGCGGCTGCGCGAGCGCGGGCTCAAATCCACCGCCCAGCGCGACGACATCGCCCGGGTATTTTTCAACCTGGGCGGCCACGTCAGCGCGGAGGAACTCTACGCCGAAGTCAAGCGGGTAAATCCCCACGTCGGATATGCCACTATTTATCGTACCCTCAAATTGCTTAAGGAATGCGAACTGGTCACCGAGCGCCATTTCAACGACGGCCAGGGGCGCTACGAGATCGTCGATCAGGGCCATCACGACCATTTCATCTGCGAGCATTGCGGGCGGATCATCGAATTCGAAAATACCCGGCTGGAACAGCTCAAGATTCTGATCATGCAAGAGTTGGGAGTCCACGTCAGCCGGCACAAAATGGAACTCTACGGTCTATGCCCGCAATGCCTGCGGGCGCGGCGCTGAGTCGCGCGCAAACTTCTCACACCCGCGAAAGCGGGTTCTCCGCTTTGACGCCACCGATCGATGCTTACGCTACTGGTCGGCCAGGATGGCAGCGTGAGCTTGGCGAGCCCGAAGATCGTCGCCCACCCGCAAGCGGCGCATCGGAATCCGGCGCGCCACCTGCTCGAGGGCGGCGAACTCTCGCTTGAACAAGGTTCGATCGCTCAAATCGAGTCGAAAAGTGGCATCAACCAGCTCCATGAAAGCCGCGCGAGTGGTTGGGGTCTGCCAGGTGCTCACGCCCTCGCCCGACGACGATCGTTCCAACCGGTAGAGCCGATGCAGCGGCAGGACGCCGGCGGCGAAGTTGTCCGCTCGATTCGCGCTCCAGCGCTGCTTGTCGGCATAGCTGGCGACCAGAGTCACCTCACCCGGGATCTCAGCCATCAAGGTCAAGGCATCGGGCCACAGGCGCAAGGCCGGATAAGCGGGTTGAACTTCCAACGGCGCGCCATCGCGGGGCGGCAGCAGCGCCAGGCAATCGTCGCAGACCAGCGGATAGCCGGCCGCCACAAAGCTTGCGGCCAGGGTGGATTTGCCCGCTCCGGTGGGACCAAAGAACGCGCACACCCGGCCGTCGATCGCGACCGCGCTGGCGTGCAGCGCTTCGCCGCCGCGCAGCTTCCACGCAAGCGGCATCACTTGGTCCAGCGCCAGATGGCGCAGCGCCGGGTCATCGCGGCTGAAGCTCGAAGCATGGCAAGCCACGCGCGAGCCGTCGGCGGCGAGGAAAAAATCGGCCAACCCAGCGAAGCGTAGGAGATAGCCCTGCGCGATACGCGCGCATCGCAGCCAGGAGCGGCCGTCGGGTGCCTGCGAGCGAAAGACCCAGCGCGGCGCGCGCAGTCTCCGCGCCGGCGCCATCAAGCGCAGGGTTACGTCGGGCGCCGCGTGATCGCATCCTGCGCCCAGCTCCGGCAGCGCGGTGTCGCTGGCCAGGCACAAGCCGTAGGCATGGTAGCGGAAATCGACTGCCATCGCGGGTGGCGCCGCCGTGGCGCCGATCCTCAACGCGCGTAAGGAATGATAACCTCGGCGACGAAATGGGCGGCCTGCGCCGGCGAGGTGAACAGCTCGCGATGGCGCCGGTAGAATTCGCTCTCGATCTCCGCCAGCGTCCGGCCCTCCTCGCACAGTTCCAGCACCGAGCGGCGGGCGCGACCCCGGGGCGTCAGGCGAGGGACGTAATCGGGCCGGCTCTTGGCCAAGTCTTCGCGACTGAGCAGCATCCCGCGCCAGGTCGAATGGCGAAAGCGCCCCTTGGCGCCACCCGCGGCATCGGTTACGGTCACGTTCCAGGTAACTCGCAAATCATCGGCCACGATATGCATCGCCAGCTCGATCCGATCTTCGGGCACCAACGAAAGCGGCTGGCCGATGGGGAAAAAGACGTTGCGGCGGTTGATGCGGTCGGCGGCCAACGGCGAGTTGGTCAGCCGCACACCCGGTGACAGCCGGGCCACGAACCAGCCGCCAATCCCATGCATCGTGGCCGCCCGGTTCACGCGCATGCCCGCGCCTAGGCGCAAGGCGGCAGGCATATCGGTGGTTAAATCGAGCGTGCCCAAGCGCACGGGCTCGGCCAGCAACTGATCGGGAGTGTAATTCGTCGGATAGCCGGTGTTGAGCGCAATGGGGCGCGCGGAGCTGAAATCAAAACCGGCCACCGGCGTACGCCAAAACTCCAATTGTCGCCACATCTCGTCGGCCTGCACCGGCGCCACCCACAATTCCACGGCGGAGGGTACGATGATCGCACCGGGCTTGAGCAGCCGGCGCCGCGCGTCGGCGAAATCGGCGATGATGCCGACCTCGAAGCCAAAGCGGCCGATCTGATCGGCGACCAGCAGGTCGGCCGGTTGCGGCAGCTCGATCTCGGTGGAGAGGCCCTGAATGCAGTTGACGCGATCGGCCAAGCCATTGGCTTGGCACAACTCACGCGCCACCTGGGTCATGCCACTATACTCTACCGAATAGACCTGCCGAGCCCCAGCGCGCGCCGCGAGCATCCCTAGGATGCTGCTGCCCGAAGCCAAATCGAGTACCACGTGATCCGGTCTGACTAATTCCTTGAGCGCGGCTTCGAAGGCGGCCAGCCGCGGAGCGTCGGCCAGGTATTGACGATGCTCATCGAGGATCAGAGACAAGCGAAAATTACCTGGAGCGGATTCGAGCGCCGACTATAGGCAGCCGAGCGCCTTGTGCGTCAAGTTGGCGCCATCTTTGATGCTGCCGGGCTTGGAAGCGCTCAGCTTGGCCGCGCTGCCATACTCGACAAGTCGAGGCGGCACATAGGCCCTTTTTTCCCCCGTCGGGGACACGGGCCGAGGAGTTGATGCTCGCGATTTACCGGCCACGCTTTATCTCCATTATGGCGAGTTGAAGCACCACATTGTTAGCTTGGAATGCCCTTGGCTTCAAGCGTGGATCCGCCGCGGCCCTCGCGCAGCCACAGTTCGATCGCCCACAAGCTCCATAAACGGCTGGCTTTGGACGCATAGCCGAGATCCCCCCGCGACCATTGCGCTCGCATCGCTTGATAGAGCGCCCGCGCGCCAGCTTCGTCTACCCAGCCGCGGCTGGCGCTTTGCATCTTCTGGAAGCAGGCCGCGCCGCCGCAGGCCTCCAACGCCTGTGCGATGGTGGCACTGTAATCGCCCTTGTCCAGCCGCTCGCCAACCGCGGTCGGCAGCCTCGAGCCCATCGCCTGGCGCAAGATGAACTTGGTCTGGACGCCGCGCCAGCGCTGCTCTTCGGGCAGCGCGAGGGCGAACTCGATCAGGCGGCGATCGTGGAAAGGATGGCGTGCCTCCAGACCCAGTGCGGCATGGTGCAGGTCGTCGGCCTCGTTGGCTCGAATCATGTTGCCGTGGCCGAACCATTGATGTAGCTCCCAGTCCGCCGGCCATTGGCGGCGGCGAGCACCGGAGGGCATCGCCATGCGCGAGGCCAGATCGATGCGAGCTCCGAAGTCACGCCGCAAGAAGGGCGGCCAAGTACCGGGCAGCCGGAGCCGATCGAGTGGGCCACGCAGCGCCCGTGGGGTCAACGGCCACAACCCGCGCCGTACCAGGGCATCCACGCGCCGCCACCACGAAGCCGAGTCAGCCTCGACCCGGAGCTGGCGCCATAATTCGCGCAGATGGCCGCGCAGCAGCAGATCGGCACAATGGGTATAGTAGGCGCACAGCCAGTCATCGCCGCCCAAGCCGGTCAGCACCACGCGGCTGCCCGAATGTAGCGCAGCTTGGGCCAAACCCAGGGCGCCGCTGATATTGGGAAATTCGGGAACATCATGGCGCTGGCGAGCCTGCTGGGTAAAATAATCGCCGCTGGGCGTGGCCGGGAGTTGCAGCTCGCCCTCCAATTTCCAATGGTCCAAAACCGCACGAATGTAACAACTCTCGTCGCCGGCTTGACCTGGGTTGACCATCGAGAAGGTACGAAAGCCCGTCCCTGTCCCGCGGCCGTCATGCTGCATATCCGCCATCAGCCCCACGATCGAAGAGGAATCCAGGCCCCCGCTGAGATACACAGCAATCGGGCGGTGGCTGCGCAGGCGACAACGAATGGCGGTTTCCAACACCACGCGGAAATGGTCGGCATATTCGCGATCGCTGCGATAGCGCAGACGGCGGCCGGGATCGAGTTCGAAATAACGCTGTAGATGCAGGCTGCGCGCGCCGACAATCAGGTAATGGGCCGGCGGCAGCCGGAAGATGTTCTGGTATAGCGTCTCCGCCCGGCTGCTGACGCAATCGCTCAGATACTCGCCTACCAGCCCCTCGTTGGGTTCGGGCACCGGCAGGCCCGCGGCGAACAGGGCGGGTATCTCCGAGGCGCACAGAAACAGTTGGTGGTCGGCGAAGTAACACAGCGGCTTGACGCCCAGGATGTCGCGCGCGCAAAACCACTGCCGGCGCGCGCCATCCCACAGCGCCAGGGCGAAATCTCCCAATAGCTGGGCCGCGCACTCCGGGCCCCAGCGGCGATAGGCGCCCAGCACCAACTCGGCGTCGCTGTCATCGCGCGGCATGATCGCCACGGCGGCCAGCGACGCACGCAACTCCTCGCGATTATCCAACCGGCCATCGAATACCAGGCTCACTTCGCCTTCGGCGCTATGCAACGGCTGACGCTCGCACAACGCTTCAGGGGTGGCATGCAGCGCGACCTGGCCCATCCCAACCGCATCCCGGCACCAGGCGCCGCGAGCGTCGGGACCGCGATGGGCCAGCGCATCGAGCATTCGGTCTATGACCGGAGGTTCTACCGCCTCCCCCGTGCGCCGGTAAAACGCCGCTATCCCACTCATCCCAGGCTGGCTCTCCTTGCGCGCCGGGCTAATGTCACTCAGCCCAGACCTCGGGGCAAGCGGCGGAGCCCATCTTGGGCGTTGGTCGCCGAGCTGGCGGGGCCAGGGTTATAATTCCAGCGTGAAAGTGGCTAGGGTGAACGAGGGGTGAGCGCCAAGCAGCTCGCCGAAGAGTACTCCGCCAGCGCATCCCCGGTGGCACGACTGATGCTGGACGCGGTTCGGGTGGTGGCTACAAGCTCGGACTTCGAACGGATCGCCCGTCAAGCGCAGGAGCAGAAGCTGTGGGAGCCGCTGATCGCGTTGTGTGCCTCGCATCGGGTCCTGCCCTTGCTGCAACAAGGGCTTCGGTCGATCTCGTCGGGGCTGGTGCCCGCCTCGATTCGCGCTCGCCTGGCCAACGCCGCGCGGTTGCTACGCCTGCGCAACCTGGTGATGACTCAAAGCCTGCTTCAGACCGTGGCGGTGCTGGAGGCGGCGGGCGTAGCGGCGTTGCCCTTCAAGGGGCCGGTATTGGCACAAGCCGCCTACGGCGATATCGGGCTGCGCGAATTCGACGACCTCGACCTGCTGGTGCGGCCCACTCAGCACATTCGCGCTTTGAGTGCCTTGCGAGCAGCGGGTTACCGCTCAGCCTTGGGTTTGCCCCAGAAACAATTCAGCCGCTTTCTGCTCCATTACGAGGAGGCCTTTGTCTCGCCGCGCAACGAGGCGGTGATCGATCTCCACTGGCATCTCAATCCGCCCTATTTCGATTACGTGCCGAGCGCGGACGATCTGCTGGCGCGTGCCCGCCCGCTGCCAATCGGGGAGCGGCAAGTGCCAGCGATGGCCCCCGCCGACTGCGTCCTGATGCTGTGCGTGCATTCCGCCCGCCACGGCTGGCCGCGCTTGGACTGGCTCTCCGACCTGGCTCGGATGATCGGGGCCCATCCGCTTGATTGGGAGGACTTGACCGCCCGCGCGCAACACCTGGGATGCGGCCGGATGTTGCTGGTGGGCCTGGCGCTCAGCGCCCGCCTGCTCAATGCCGCGGTACCGCAATCGCCGTTGAATCTGGCCGCTGCCGACGCCGCGGTGAGCCTCAATGTGCGCCGAATCGAGCGCATGCTCCTAAGCGGCGCCCCCCCGCGGGGCGGCTTGCGCGCAGATTTTCTTACCCCACTGCGCTTGCTGGACCACCACCGCGCTCGCTTCTGCCTGGCTCGTTTGTTTGCACCCACGATGCTGGATTGGGCGGCACTGCCGCTGCCGCCGGCTCTGTTCGCGCTGTATTACCTGATCCATCCGCTGCGGATAGCTTGGCGGGCGATCGGACTGAACTCGACGCCCAATTAATTCTAAAGCGTTTTTGCGGCGGCCAATCCTGGACGTTGGCCGGAAGATCCTACCCCAAAACGAGGAGTTCGTTTTGTTGCTCCAAGACATTTTTTTAGGAACAAAACTCACCCTGGACTGGAGCTGGATCTTCGTCAAAACATTGCAGTAAAATGCCAACATGGGTGTATTGGGCCGCAGCAAAACTTGCTTATCCCAAACCCCGCCCAAACCATCCCTTGACTGCTCGACGGGGCAAGCGTAAGTGTTTACTTAAATCGATCCACTAGTTAAGTTGGGAGGAACGGCCTGTAAGCGTTTGTTGCGATGGAGAGGGGCCAGGAAAAAGCGCGCCCGAACAGCGGGAGGGCGGACGCTTCTTTGCCGTTCCCCTGGCGTGCCGCCGCGGCAAAACCCCGGGACGAAAGCGCTAGCGCGAAAAAGCATGGCGAGAACAGGAATTTTATTGGCGGCGGCGATATTGCTAGTGCAAACCACGGGAGCATTGGCGGCCGACGTGGTAGGCTCCGTGACCACGGTCAACGGGCAGCCGGTTGTCCACGCCCAGGTGGTAGTGCTCAATGCCAGCGGCAAGGTAGTGGCAACTGGCATCACGCAGGCCGATGGCACCTATTCGGTCACCAATCTGCCGCCCGGAGATTACACCGTCAAATTGGCCGGGGTCACGGGTAGCGGGCCGGCCGCCGCGGGTGGTTCGGAAGTCGAGGCCCAATTGCAGGGCGCTGGACAGACTATCAATTGGGTAGTGGGCGCCAACGGCACGGCGCTGGCAACCCAGCAAGCGGGGTTGGTCAATCAGCCGGAAGTCGAGGCCGGGCTGGCGGGCGAACCGCTGCCTTATGGGGCCGGGCTGACCCAAGTCGGCAATACCGCCGGCAGCGCGGCTAACAGCGTGGCCCAGACCGTCAACCCTAATCCTTCAGTGAACAGCGGAGCCTTGCCGGCGATCGCCGGTAGCGTTGCGCCGGCGCCGCCCGCGCCGCCCAAGCCGTCATCGCCATCATCCTGATTATTCGCCCCTGCCAACCATTGGAAGTCAATGAGTCCTAACCCCGACATCAGAAGATCCATGCGCGTCGGTTTGCACAAGCATCCAGTCGCGACGGCTTTGCTGATCGGGCTGCTAAGCGGATGCGCCTCGGTGGCCCCGCCAACACCCGCGCCTGCAACGGCGCAGCCAACCGACGCCACGACCGCGGCCGGCCCGAGCACCACGCTGGACGTTTCGGTACCCAAAGGGGCGGATCAGGATCTGACCCGCCTGTTCGCCCTGTGGAAAGAGCGGACTTCCAACCTGTCCTCGGAATTTCCTATCGGCCCTGGCGACATCTTGCAGGTATCGGTACCGACCGTCGATGAACTCAAAGACCGCTCCTTTCGGGTCGAGGGCGATAACACCATCGCCTTGCCTCTGATCGGGGTGGTACAGGTGGGCGGATTGACCGAATCACAGGTGCGCCAGGAGTTAATGAAGAAGCTCCAGCGCTACATGTACAACCCTCAAGTCGACGTGTTCGTCAAGGAGTACCGCAGCCGCCAGGCGGCGGTGGAGGGAGCGGTGCGCTATCCTGGCCTGATCACCGTGGCCGGCCCCACCGATACCATCCTGGACATGCTCTCGCGCGCCGGCGGGCGCACCGCCGAAGCCGCCGATCAAATCATCCTGATTCCCTCGGCGCTAAACAGGCTATCGCTAGCAGCGCTCTCCGACGTGAGCAAGGTTACCGGCAAGCGTAATCTGCCGCTGCCTTTTCTAGCCGGCGACGATCCGATCATGATTCCGGTGGGCAGCGTCAATCTGGGCGGAAGCGAAAACTATCTCAACCTGCCAGTGCGCCCGGGCGACGTAATTTTGGTGCCGGGCGGAGGCGAAGTCTCGGTCACCGGTTGGGTAGTCAGCCCGGGCCATATCAAGGTGGTCTCCGGCATGACCGTAATGGGCGCAATCGGGGCCTCTGGCGGACCGATGTTCGCGGCCAACGAAGCCAACGTCCATCTTTATCGCAGCCTCAAGGATGGCCGCCGCTTGGTCATCCCGGTCAACTTGTACAAAGTCCGTGCGGGGCAGGAGAAGGACCCTGCGGTGCTCGCCAACGACGTAATCTCGGTGCCATATTCCAATGTGAAAATTGGACCCTATGTGGTCTATAACGTGGTATCGAGGCTGGGCTACGGGGTGGCGATTCCTACGCCCTAGTGATGAGAGCGAGCTTGAATCCATCTTCCAAATCCTCGCACCGTGAGGTTATGGTGCCGGCGACCGCGGAGCCCATGATGGGCTATATCGAACTGCCCCAACGGGAGTTCGATTTACGCGCCACCCTGCGCCCGGTCTTGCGCCATCTGATCATGATCGCCGCCATCACGGTGGGGGTGGTAACCCTCAGCGGACTGCGGGTCAGCATGACGCCGCGGGTCTATACCGCCTCCTCCACCGTGCTGATCAAGCCGCGCGCGCCCGACACGATGGCCTTCCGCGGCGACTTGGCTGATTCCGATGCCGCGGAAGAGCTTTATGACAATTTTTACAAGACTCAATACAGCGTCTTGCGAAGCCGCTCGTTAGCGGCCAGCGTGATTCAAAGCGAAAACCTGCAAGCGGTTTTTGCTCATGCTCAGGGCCGAGCCCAACCGAGTTGGTGGATGCGAATTCACGCCATGCTCTACCAGCGCGTAAAGCAGATCCTGGGAATGCATCCCGCCACCAAGTTGGCATCGCCCCCCGCCCCGCTTTCCACCGTATCAGCGTCACCGGGCGTTCCCTCGGCTATGATCGATGCCTACCTGGGTGGCCTAACCATCTCGCCGGTGGCCGATACGAGCCTAGTGCAGATCTCCTACACTTACAGCGATCCGGTGGTGGCGGCGGAGATCGCCAATGCCCACGCCCAGGCCTATATTCGCGAGGGGATCGAGCTGCAGAATCAGACCAACGTGGCGGCGCAGCGTTTCTTACAGCAGCGGCTGGTCGATCTGAAGGAGAAGTTGGAGCGCTCAGAACAGGCACTCAATGATTTTCGCCGCCAAAACGGGATCGTACCTGGGCTGATGTCGGTGGACGGAAAGAACGCCATCGTGCTGGATCGGCTGGCTGAGCTCAGTCACGACCTGACCCAGGCTCAAGTCCATCTGCTGGCCCTGCAAGCCAGCGCCGACCTGATCCATCGCCATTCCTACGATTCTCTGCCCCAGGTGGTGAAAGACCCCGCGATCATGCAATTGCAAGAGCAGATCACTCATCTGCAAACCGAATATGCGGGGATGGCCCAGCAGTTCAAACCTGATTTTCCGCCGCTGGCGGAGTTGGCGGCCAAACTCGCCCAGGCTCGTCGCACCCTGTCCCAACAGATAGGCGTGGTCATTAGCGGTCTGGAGGCCGAGTATCAGCAGGCCCAGGACAACGTCAACAAGCTACAGGCCGAGCTCGACAATGAACGCAGCATGGCGCTGAAGCTCAACGACGCCGCCGCGCAGTATTCGATTTTGCAGCGCGAGGTGGAAACCAACCGCCAGCTTTACGACGCGGTCTTGCAACGAATCAAGGACCTGGGAGTCTCCGAGGGCTCGCAGGCCTCCAACGTATCGATCGTCGATCAGGCCGAAGTCCCACGCACGCCCTCGGCGCCCAAAGTTCGCCAAACCATTTTATTGAGCGTCGTTCTGGGGCTCAGCGGCGGCGTCGCGCTGGCCTTTCTGCTCGACTACCTGGACAACACGCTTAAGGACGGCGAAGAGGTCGAGCGATATTTGCGCCTACCCAGTTTGGTCACGGTACCCAACTTCAGTCAGGTCAGCAGCCGCGGAGGATACTCCAGCCGCTATCTAGAGCCACCCGAGGAACCCGAGCAGGTCTCGGGTGAACTGGTATTATCCACCGGCAACTTCTCGCGCGCCACCGAAGCCTATCGGGTCTTGCGCACGCGCATCCTGCTCTCGCGCGCCGGCCAGCCGCCCAGAAGTCTGCTCTTCACCAGCGCCACTCCGGCCGAGGGCAAGACGGTAACGGCGATCAACGCCGGCATCATTTTTTCCCAGCTCGGCGTGCGGGTCCTGATAATTGACGCCGATTTGCGCCATCCGCGCGCTCACGAGGTTTTGCGGATGTCCAATGAAGCGGGCTTGACCGAGGTACTAACCGGGCAAGTCGGCGTGCTTGACGTCCTGCGCGCGGTACCGGCAGCGCGCAAAGCCGCGCCCCCATCCCGCTCCATGTCCGAGCCTGTCACTCAGAGCGAGAACGCGGTGGAGACCGACTCATGGCTGGCGGATATCCGCCGTCGTCTTGCCCAGGAACGGGCGCAAGCGGCGCTTCATGGCAACAATGGCCACCCTGAAACCGGCACGCCAGAGCCGGTGGATTTTCTCTATCTGCTCTCCAGCGGCAGCCTGCCGCCAAATCCCTCGGAACTGCTGGGTTCGCCCAAGATGCTGGAGACGCTCAACTTTCTAGAACAGCACTTCGACTATATCGTCGTGGACTCGCCCCCGATTATGCCGGTGAGCGATTCCATCGTACTTTCCACCATCATGGACGGTGTAATCGTGGTCGTAGATCAGCAGCGCACGCCCAAGCAGGTGGTAAAGACCGCTTGCAGCAGACTTGAGTACGCACGCGCGCACGTTTTGGGCACGGTGTTGAACAAAGTCAACCTGCAACAGATCCACGCTTACTCTTATTACGATCACTATTACCACTCCGACTATTCCAACGATTACTGAGACGCCACCCGGCGCGCTCAGGCCGTGTGGCCATCGTCCATCGGATCGATAACGGCGATGGCGTGCATACCATGAGCTCGGTCCCCAAACGTCGCATCTCTTCTCTTGTCCCCTCGGATAAGTCATGGAATGGGCCGCGGCCAGGCTTGGCGATCCATCCATGGGCAGGCAGGATCGATCGCGCGCTGCTGGGTGGAGTGATCGGACTGGCGGCCCTGGTACCTCTGGTTTTGGGCGCCACCCATGCCGCAATCTACTGTTGGGCCGAGGCCTGCTGTTTCATCCTGAGCACGCTATGGATGATAAAGCTGAGCGCGGATCCAGGGCGTTCCGATGCCCGTTCAAAAGCGCTGCGCTATCTGCTTGCTCCCATGAGCGCGGTGCTGGTGCTAGTGGCCTTTACCTGCCTGCCGTTGCCACCATGGCTGCTGGCTCTGCTTAGTCCGCATACTTATCGGCTGTATCGAACAACCCTGCCGGGATGGCCGAGCGCGCCGCCCTACCCCCAGTTGGTGGGGTCCGCGGCGGCCGCGGAACGGATTTGGCGGCCGCTCGCGCTGGCGCCCCAATTCGCCGGCGCCGCGCTGCTGAAATTACTCGGATACAGCATGCTTCTACTAATCGTCGCCTACTATCCTTGCGGCGCTGGCGGAGACGAGGCGGTTGCTAGCCGGCACTTCGTCTCGCGATGTGTGTTGGCCCTGTGCGCGATCGGCTGTGCCTATGCAATAGTTGGTATCATCGAGGAGTTGACCTGGAACGGGCGCATCCTATGGATGCTGGTTCCCCGTGATTGGACTGGTCCCAACTTGGCACTGCGGCGGGCCCGGGGACCGTTTGTCGACCCCGACCATTTCGGCACTTTTCTGGTCATGCTGCTACCGCTCCTGCTCGCGGGTCTCAGCGCTCCCCGCCTACTAGTAAGCGAGCGGCTTGCGGGCCGCATCCGCCCGCTCTTTGCTCTCGGCGCCTTGGTAATGGTCTTGGCGCTAGTCCTGACCCTGAGCCGGAGCAGTTGGGTTGCCGCAATTTTCGCAAGCGTGGTCTTCTTCCAACTGTTCTTGGATCGTTTCTCGCCTAGTTGGCGATGGGCCATCGCAGCCTCGGCCCTAGCCGCCGCTGCCTCATTGTCCCTACTGCTGATGTCCAGCGGCGGGGCCTGGGGTGTGGCCAGCCAGCGGATGGCACCGTATAGTTTCGGCGCTGCGATGGAGGAGCGCTTGCAGGTCTGGCGAGCCAGCTTGGCGCTGTGGCGTGCCTATCCGCTGTTCGGGGTGGGCTTGGGCGGTTGGCGGGAAATTTTTCTCCACTTCCAATACCCACCACGCCCCCTGCTTGCCGCCCACGAGGCACATAACGACTACCTCGAATGGCTATGCGATGGAGGCTTGATTGGACTGGGCCTGGGCTGCTGGTGGTTGTGGCGGCTATGCCGCCTTTTGCGTCCCGCCCAGCCCGTGCGCAGCTTCGCCCCGCTGTTCGCCGCGCTGGTGGCCGGAGGCATCGCCGCCGCTTTACAGGAATGGGTCGATTTTGGCCTGCAAATCCCGGCCAATGCCATAATCCTGGCAATCGAGCTGGGTTTGGCGTTGCGGATCGCGCGCGCCTCCTGGCGCCGTCCGGTTATCCATCGTCCCAATTCGCAACGCTGGGTTCCCGGGCTAGTCGCCGCGGTGATGGTGGGCATGACGGTGCTGAGCCTGACTGCCAACCCGCCTCCGAACCTCGAATCGACACGTGGGCCACGCCAGCCCGCCGCGGCCCGCAGCCTAATGATGGCCAACCCGGCTCTGGCGCGAGCCCATCTCGCTTTGCTCGAATTGCCGCAGGTTCGCTGGACAGCGGCC
>DATGLK010000058.1 GCA_035294265.1 Candidatus Binataceae bacterium | reverse complement strand
CGCAACGAAGTCGGCCAACAACTAGCGGGCGGCGAACTGGTCGGGCGCAGCGCCGCTATGCAGGAGATCTACAAGCTGATCGGGCGATTGGTGAATAACGACGCCAATGTCTTGATCGGCGGGGAAAGTGGGACCGGCAAGGAGCTGGTGGCGCGCGCGATCCATTTCAAATCCGAGCGCTGGCGCGCGCCCTTCGTAGCGGTCAACTGCTCGGCGATTCCTCAAGGCTTATTGGAAAGCGAGCTGTTTGGACACGAACGGGGTGCTTTTACCGGGGCCACCGAGCGTCGGGCAGGTAAATTCGAATTGGCGGGCAAGGGCACCCTTTTTCTG
The DNA here is from genome assembly GCA_035294265.1 of Candidatus Binataceae bacterium. Taxonomy (NCBI): domain Bacteria; phylum Candidatus Binatota; class Binatia (SeqCode); order Binatales (SeqCode); family Binataceae (SeqCode); species Binataceae bacterium (SeqCode). The sequence continues at coordinate 5,330 of DATGLK010000058.1, read as the reverse complement.
GACGAGATCAGCGATATGCCTTTGGAGCTCCAGCCCAAGCTGCTGCGCGTGCTGCAGGAGCGCGAATTCAACCCCGTGGGCAGCTCCGAAGTGCGCCGCTTGCAGGCGCGCGTGATCGCAGCCTCCAACCAGGATCTGGAGGCTGCCGTGGCGGCCCGCCGTTTTCGCGAAGATCTTTATTTCCGCCTACGGGTGATGCCGATTTTTCTCCCACCTCTGCGCGAGCGGCGCGAGGACATCGCCGAACTGGCCCAATATTTTGTCGCCAAGGCCGCGCGCGACATGAGTGGTAAAGCGACTGGTTTGAGCCCCGAGGCGCTAGCCAAGTTGAGCGCTTATTCCTGGCCCGGCAACGTGCGCGAGCTTGAGAACTGCGTACTGCGGGCCGCCTTGCTAGCGGCGGGGAACATCATTCGCGCCGAGGACCTTAATCTAGGCGGTAACGGGGGCGCCAAGTCGGTGGCCGGCGACGCTAGCCCCGAGGAATTGCTGGTGCGTGGGCTGCGCGACTACTTGGACGACCAAAGCGACGAAGCCACCGACGTCTATCCCAACCTAGCAGCCAAGCTGGAACGGCCGCTGATCGAGCTTACATTGGAGCGCTTTCATGGCAACCAGGTGCGGGCCGCCCGCTTTTTAGGCTTCAATCGCAATACTCTGCGCAAAAAGCTTAATGAATTGAAGATCGTTGTGCGTCGCGGTCCCCTGCCTTGACCTTTTCCTCCGCCTTCTATGCGATAGTCGATCCGCTGGCTGGACACGAGCCGGTGGCGCTTGCTGAAATTTTCCTGGCGCGCGGTGTACGGCTACTCCAACTTCGCCTCAAGCGGGTCGAGGGCGGAGAGTTTCTGGCGGTCGCCACGCGAATAGCCGAACTCAGCCGCTTGGCGGGTGCGCTCTTTATTGTCAATGATCGTTTAGATATCGCGCTGCTGTCAGGCGCTGGTGGGGTCCATCTGGGTCAGACTGATCTGCCGCTGGCGGCGGCGCGGCGGCTGGCCCCAACGGACTTCGTCATCGGTATCTCCACCCACGATCTCGCTCAGGCGCGTGCGGCCGAAGCCGGTGGGGCGGATTACATTGGCTTCGGGCCGATCTATCCCGGCGGGGCCAAACGCACGGTGGCCGGACAGGGACTGGAGCGGCTGCGCGAGATACGCCAAGCGGTCGGCTTGCCAATTGTGGCGATTGGCGGAATCGTCGAAGCCACTTTGCCCGCGGTAATAGCGGCCGGGGCGAGCGCGGGGGCGATGATCAGCGATGTGGTCAACGCGCCCGACCTAGACGCCAAGGTCGCGCGTTTGCTCTCGATTCGCTAAACCAGCGCCGCGGTTACCTCGGGTTTGGCAACCGGCCAGCTATTGGGTAACCCTCAACTCAAGAAAGTCAGAGACATTTATCGCTGCCAGTATCGGTCGGATGGGAGCAGGCACGGAGCGCCTCTCTTTGTCATGGAAAAGACGAGGATTGGAAAGACGCAAGGTGCGACGTTGAGTCTCCAATGTGCAGCCGCCCTGGGCGAGAACGTTGCGCACCCACTGGGATTGGGGCCCGTAGGTGAGGGCTATGGTGAAGCGGTCGCCGTCGCGAAAAACCCGCACCGGAGTGCGGTATTCGCGATGAGTCTTACGTCCGATATGAGCAACGATGCCCCAGCCCGGGAGATTTCTCGCTAGCGGGCTTAGGATTGGATTGGTGACATGTAGATTGAATCTCGCCAGCCAATGGGGTAGCGGCATAAACTTTCCCCTGCATCTAGGCACGCCACTATATGGCGGAGCGGTTCGGGGTCGCCAGGACCCGTTCCATCTCCGCGCCCTGCGCCAGCGATCGCGCCCCAGGCAGCAGCAGTGCGCCCAGGCTCAGGGCCGCGACGCACGATAGCAGCCCCAGCGTGTAACTACCGTGCAAATCGAAGAGATAACCCATCGCCAGCGGTCCCAAAGCGGCCCCTGTCGTATGGAAGATGCCCACAAAACCGGCCAGCGAGCCGTAACGTTTGCGTCCCAGCGATTCGGTGATGACGACCGGGATCAGCACCAGCGGCGCGCCGCAGGACAGACCATAGAACAGGATGAAGCTGTTCAGCCACAATCCGTGTCGAGCGCCGCCCAGCGCAGCGCTTCCCACTGCCATCGCGAGCAGCCCTCCGGCCAGGGCCCAGCGACCGCCGGCTCTATCGGCTATCAATCCCAGCACCAGCTTACCGCAGGCCGACAGGGCCAGGACCAGGCTTAGAATGGTGGCCGCGCGCATCGCATTAAGCCCCTGGCCGATCAGAACTGGAACCATGTGTAGGTTGACTGCGGTGACTGCGAAAGCCCACAGCAACTGCGTCGCCGCGATTAGCCAGAGCGAGCGGGAGCGCAGCGCTTCGCCGATCTCCAGCCCTTCGCCGAGACGCTCCGGGCGAACTGAGGGGGAAGCGCCGGAAGATAAGCTCGGGGTGTCTATGGTGAGCAGGACGAGAGGAATTACCAGCACCAGGATCGGGGCCGCCAGCACCAGGTAGCCCGCGCGCCAACCGGTGGTGGCGATCACTCGGCTGCAAATCGGAGCCATCAAGGTGCCGCCCAGGGCCGTTCCGCTCATCGTCAGCCCCATGGCCAGCCCGAGCTGAGCGTCGAACCAGTTGGCAATCACCAGGGAGCAGGGTAGCAGGGTGCCGGCCGCCACGCCGAGGCCCAACAAGGTGTAGGCGGTGACCATCGTGTGGTAGGAACGGGCCTGGCTGGCAAGAATGAAGCCGCCCAAAATCAGCAGCGCGCCGGCGGTCATCATCAGGCGGGCTTCGATACGGTCCAGTAGCCAGCCGATTGCCGGCACGGAGCCACCCGCGGCCAACGCCAAAACGGTCGCCAGCGAGGAGACTCGTGCCCGGCTCCAGCCGAAAGTCTTGAGCAAGGGGGAGAAGAAAACCGAAGCGGTGTTGTAGCTGGAACCGAACAGAAAGACGAGGGTCAGGAAACAGACCAAAACCATCAACCAGCCGCGTTTATTGGCTGCCATCGCGCGTCTTGTCCCGCTGACGGATTTCCTCGCCAGCCCGCGGCGACTATGACAAGGCCAGCTCGGTCACTGGACCGAGACCTTGGGGATGAACCCCACCGTGCCATCCTTGAGGCGGACACGCATATAGCCCAGCGCCATCCCAGTCACGTTAACGTAGCGCGATGCGCGTACTGCGCCGACATGGCGGGCCCATCGGTTGGGCGCGGCAAAAACGGGTGTATCCAGAGTTACGCGGAAAACCCGTTTCATCGGCTTTACCAGCCTTACCGAGTCGGGCTCGATATAGCCGGTGTCGCCGTTTTTGAGCGAAACCCGTAGGAAGCCGGGAGTGGCGCCGGTGATGCGAATGAAGTTACCCGGAGTCATACGGCGCAGGTGGCGGCTTTGCAAGTTGGGATGCTCATAAACCGGTTCGGCTTTGAGCACTTCAACCCTGGCGTTGGCCGGCTCGATCTCGTCAACCGCCCGCGATGCGGCCCAAGCCGTGGTTAGCGTGCCGATAGCGGCCATCATGAGGAGGATCGATGGAATGAGTGATCGGCTGGGTCTGTTTTGCCCAAAACGCTTCATCTGGTTTCCGTCCGATGTGAAAACTGCACTACAATCTGACCGAAACAGCTATGTTACGCTAGTGTGGCATCTTCTGAATCAACGCTGGAAGCAGGACGAAGTGAGCTGTTTAATCAGTCGGGTCACCTGCCGCGGTTGAAGGCTCGGCCAGCCTCTTGGCGGCAAGCCCATCTACGAAGTGGCACTTTTTTAGCAAGCGCCGCAGACGGTGCAGCGGGTTACGTCGCAGGGGCGGGTTTGATGCTCAAAATGGGCTTTTTTGCGCTCTGAGAGCAAAAACCACTTGCTCACGCTGTGGTCGATAAAATCCCACGGCAGCAGCTCATTATGCCCAATCGCGCGGTAAACGTAGTGGTCGGGGTTGGGCAGCGCGCTTCGATCATTCGCGATAGCCTCACGCCGAATCCGTCCGAGGGCGTGCCAAATCGAACCGGCATCTTCGCACCCCTCGGCCTGCAGACGGGCTAGGATTGCGCCTACACGTCGATCACCACGCGAGAGCAGGGTCTGAAAATAAGCTTCGCGTGGCGATTCGGCGTCCATCTCGACGCCGCCCAGCCGCATCAGATGGGTGCGCAGCAGGGCGATCTTGCGCTTGGAGCTGCGCAGGTCAGCCATCGGATCCCATTGAAACGGGGTCCAAGGCTTGGGCACGAAGGGGTTGAGCGAAACCGTCACCTTGCCCAGATGGCGCTTGCCTTGGCGCACGCGCTCCAGGATCTGAGCGGTCAGAGTCGCGATCGCAATTACGTCCTCCTCATGCTCCTCGGGCAGCCCCAGCATGAAATACAGCTTGAGGCTTTCCACCCCTTCGCCCACCATCATCTCGGCCGCTTGGAGGATAGCGGCTTGGGTAAGGTTCTTGTTGATGACCTTGCGCATTCGCTCGCTGCCTGCTTCGGGGGCGATAGTCACGCTGCGCGCGCCGCCCTGAGCCAGGGCCGCGGCCAGATCGGGCGAGATGCAATCAGCCTTGAGCGAGGAGGGAGAAAGTCGGCCGCCGGCTTGGGCAACCGCGCTGGCAAGCTGGGCTACGGCGGGCACGCTGGCCATCTCGGCGCCCACCAAGCCGATTACCCGGCGCTCCTGCAAGCCTCGCCGCGCTTGATTCAGCAGGCGCTCGGGCGAGCGATAGCGGATCGGTCGATACATGAAGCCGGCGGCGCAAAACCGGCATCCCCACTGGCATCCGCGACTGGCTTCGACCAGGTACATGTCGCCGAATACGGACTCAGGCGTCAGGATCAGCGAGGCGGTGTCGGCGCCATTGAGATCGCGTAGCAGCCGGCGTTTGACCTGACCGTTGCCTTCGCCGCGGTAATCGATCGCCGCCAAGCGGCCAACATCGTCATATCGCGGCGTGTAAAGCTCGGGTAGATAGGCGCCGGCAGTTCGTGCGACCCGGTGCAGGGTGGTCGTCCGATCGCTCCCTTCCTGGCGTGCCTGGCGATAATGCTGGATGAATTCGGGGATCATCTCCTCGCCTTCGCCAATCAGGAACAGATCGACAAAATCCGCGATCGGCTCGGGATTGAGGAAGATCGCCGAACCACCGGCGATTATCAATGGAAAGTCACGCTCCCGCCGCTGTTCGCGCCAAAGCGGAATGCCGGCGAGGTCGAGTATCGCGGGCAGGTTGAGGTAATCGGTCTCGAACGAGATCGAAAAGGCAAGCAGGTCGAAGTCGCTCAACTCCCGCCCCTGCTCGAAGGAAAGCAGTGGTTCGCGTCGCTTGCGCAAGGCCGGCA
>DATGLK010000057.1 GCA_035294265.1 Candidatus Binataceae bacterium | reverse complement strand
ATCATGGAGCGGCCCCCGCGATTGGAAAATTCGTAGTAAAGCCGGCGCCGGCCGCGCGCCAAATCGACCGGCTTGACGATATCCAAAGTGGCGGAGAATTCCACCAATCCCGCGCGATTTCGCGGCGCTAGGTCGAGATCGCAGATATAGGGCAAATTTGGTTCGGCGGGATCGATCGCGAAATAGACCTTGCCCAGCAACCGCTCGTAGGGGCCGGTGTCGCCAAAGGAGGCGCCGCCGGCAAATGGCGTACGCTGCTCGATCTCGAGTCGGATCTGATTACCCATGACGCCGTCCCTCTCTTGGCTGAAGTGCCGGGAAAATGTCGCCGCCATTGTCGCGCAGCCGGCCCGCTTTGCCAAGGATCGCGCACAGCCTGTGTCTATGCATTGGCGCTTGCGTGACGCATTAAGATTCTTGCGTCAAGATAACTAGTCTGACTAGACTTATGCTCATGAACTGGCAGGTACAGCAAGCAAAGGCGCGGTTCAGCGAACTGGTCGATCGGGCGCTCAAGGAAGGACCGCAAACGATTACTCGGCGGGGCAAAGCCGTGGCGGTCATCGTGCCGGCCGAGGAATACCGCCGTTTGCGCGGCGGGAAAAGTCTCAAAGCTTTGCTCGCGGCGGCGCCGCTTGCGGGCGTGGAGATCGTTCGGTCGCGCGACACGGGACGGGCCGTCGAGATCGAATGTATCTGATCGACACCAACGTCATTTCGGAGGTTGGGAAAGGCCAGCGATGCAACCCCCGGGTTGCCGCCTGGTACCAGCAGGTTGGCGATGAGGAATTGTTTTTGAGCGTGCTGGTTGTGGGCGAGATACGTCAGGGCATCGAGCGCCTGAGGCTACGCAGCGCTCGCCGGGCTGACAGACTGGAGCAATGGCTTGAAGAATTGCTGCACTCGTTTGCTGATCGCATACTGCCGGTGGACGAGGAAGTGGCGCAGAACTGGGGGCGGTTGAACGCTCGCGACAGTCTTCCGGTGGTTGATGCTTTGCTGGCCGCCACCGCTCAAACCCACGGGCTCGTTGTCGCGACTCGAAACCTCAAAGACATCGAACGAAGCGGCGTGCGGTGCATCAACCCCTTCGCAGCCGTCCCTTCCGCGTAAAGCAGACCGCAATCGGCCTGCCCGAGACCGCGAACCGCGCGGCCGTCGCGATCCAGCTTGCCCCCGGGAGCGCGCCTCGACTATACCGAAGGCTAACGTTTATGGGCTTTTCCGATTCAGGGCTGAGCGCGAGTGCCCAGCGTTTGGGACGCGCATTGGCCGGTGCAATCGGCCGGGACAGCTGGCCGATTCGAGTCCTGCGCCCCGCTTACGAAAGCGCGCTTAGTTTGGTCAGCGGCGGGCGGGGGATTGCCTGGGAAATCAACTCAGTCGGCTTTCGTATCGATCCGCGCCAGCGCCGCCGTCTCGCCCACGAGTACGACGCTCCCGTCGCGGATTTTCTGCGCCAAAGGGTAAAGCCGGGAGCCGTTTGCTTTGATGTCGGCGCCAATGTGGGAGTGTACGTTCTGCAGTTCGCCCATTGGACGGGACCATCGGGCAAGGTAGTCGCCTTCGAGCCCAATCCGGCCGCCGTCGAGGTCCTGTCCGCACACGTTCGCCTTAACGGATTTGAAGATCGAGTTGATTTCGAACCGATCGCGATCGGCGCGACTTCGGGCGTGGTCACGCTCTACCGGATTGGCGTGGATGGCATGAGCCGTCTTGGCGAGCCCAACCAGCGTCTGAAAGCCACTGAGCCAATCAAGGTTCCACAGATTACGATCGATGACTATTGCCGGCACAATGCGCTTGAACCAGACTGGATTTTGATTGATATCGAGGGCTTCGAGTTCGCTGCGTTGGGCGGAGCGGTTGAAACTTTAAATCGCACTCGCGGCCGCCTGGGACTGGTAGTCGAGATGCATCCATCCGTGTGGGCATCGGCCAAAACCACGCGCGCTCAGGCCGAGGAGTTCCTCGAACTAATGAGCTTGGACGCGGTCCCACTGGGCGGACAGAGCGATGCACTGGGCGAGCACGGCCTGGTTCATCTCAGGTGGCGTTAAACCCGAAGCCTTTCAGCAGGGCATGTTTGCCGGGCGTCGGATCGCACACACAGCGACCGATTTTGACAGCCGTCGCAGCAATCCGCATCGGATAAGCGCCTCAATTAGCCCGCCGAACTTTCCCCGCCAGCCAAAACCCACCGGATAAGAGCGCACGACCTCGAAGTGGCCCGTTAGTAGCAAGCGCAGACTCTTCGGCGAATATTCGCGCAGGTGTCCTTCCATCAGTCGAATGCTGAAGTCCCTGGTTCGGATCATTTCGACCAGGCGCGAAGCGTTCAATAGGTTCGGTACCGTGACCAGGAGCATGCCGCCCGGGCGGAGCACGCGGGCGATTTCGCGCACGGCAGCCTCGGGCTCCAAGAGGTGCTCCAAGGTTTCGGAACAGATCACGGTATCGAAGCAGCCGTCGCGGTAAGGCAGCGCGGTGGCGTCTCCCTGGGTCAGAGCGATACGCGGATGACGGGGCGCATGGGCTAGAAAGGTCGCCGCGAAGTCCATGGCGAACACCGATTTGCCACTATCGGCCAGCGCTACGTCGTAGGTTAGATTCGCCCCGCATCCGACATCCAGGATGCGTCCGAGACGCGCCGCGCGGTCGTGGGCCATTTTCAATACCGCATCGACGATCACCGGCTCGGAACAGCAAATCGTGGGCTCTTGACCCTGGCGCTCGTAATGCTCGCGCCAGTTACGCCTAGTGGCTGGCATAGCCGAATTAACTCTCTAAGATGGGGCTGAATTTTGCCCCATTTCCCCATGATCCTCCAAACCCTCCACTGTCAGAGGGCTGACCAAGCTAGATCCCAGCACAGGCGATAACAACAGTCGCCCTCGGTCCGCCTGCCGGTGCATTTATACACAGAGATGGGGATCGCAAGATTCCCCGCTGCGCCGAGCGACCCAACTTTGAGCGGCCGGTAGCTATGATATCTTATCGTGGCCGCAACCGACTATGATGCCGCCTTCTCTAACGCGAAATTCCCGCTGTAGCGCGCCGGTTAACCGCCTGAATCTGGCTGCAGCCGCAAGCACCTACCCGATGCGATCAACGTGGGGCCGGGTTGGCACGGTCGAGCCGGATCCGCATATTGTTCATAAGCTTGACGTGCGCCCCTGGTCGTGCGAGGACGATCGCTTTGTCGAGGTATCCGCGATCGACGTGATTGAGCATGTAGCGACCATGTTGACACCACGTTTGCCGCGACGGCGCCATGGTACACATTGCAGTAACATTTTTCCTGCGCGAACGCTTTTACCGATCCGACGCACCGACACGTTCTCGACTGGTCGACATTCGATTATTTCACTTCAGGTCACGAAATTGACTTGTATTCGCCCGCTCGCTTCAAGTTGTCTAAACGGCAGATCGTGTTCCCGCCAACTTTATTCAACAAGGTGGTCCGGCGACTCGCCAACCGCCGGTTGGAGGCCTACGGGGCTAGCTGGACGTGGATCTTTCCCGCCTGGTTTATCTCCTTCGAGCTCCAGGTGCTCAAATAACCCCTGCAACCGGCGCGCCTTGGCCGGCAGGTGACGACTTGGGAATTGCCTTGTCCAAACTCTGGAAAATCGAGCACCTGGGCCAGGACCGCAGGTTAATCTTCGCTGTGTTCCTGGCCGAGACGGCGGTGCTGGCGCTGATGCGGCTGCCGACCTCGCTCAACTTTTTTGGTTTCGCGCCTTTCGACACGGGAAGAAACCTGACCGCCGAATATCTTTATCGCCACGGCTATCGAGCAGGAATCGACTTCTCTTACTACTATGGACTGCTGGGGCTTCTCGCAGGCCATTTCTGGTTCGGTCTCGCCGGTTTAACGCCCTGGTCATATGAAGTCGCGAACTGGCTGATCAGTCTGTTCATTGTATGGGGATTGGTCCGCGTCGCGATTGCGCTACGCGCAGGTTTGCTGGGAGTGCTCCTGTTCGCGCTTACCATGCCCATCCTGGTGTTCACTCAGTATCTGAGTTTCTCCCATGCCTTGGAGGCGGCATTCATCGTTCACGCCCTAGCCGCCCAGGCTGCGGGGAACCGCCCGCAGGCTTTGATTTGGGCGACTTTGGCGGTGTTGGCCAAACCCGCGCTGGGGCTGTTTTATGGAGCGTTTTTGCTCGGCTTGGTGGTGCTGGTGCTCTATCAGCGCAATAAGCTGACCTGGCATGGGATTATTGAATGGATCGGCCCGTCCGTGGCCGTAGCGGTGGTGGCTTCGCTGATATTGGCGATCTATTTCGGCTTAGGATCCTTGCGGGCCACAATTCTGCCATTTACCGGCGCTCGGGCCTACGCGGTACAGGGTTTTGGCTTTTTTGGCAGTGGTGAGAGCTTTTGGTGGCCGCATTGGTTTTCCTTGGCCTACTATTTCGAAAGCATCGCGGGCTTTTATATATTCGCAACTATACTTCTTTTCGGCGCGGCGCTGTTCGTGTGTCTATTACGAATCGCTTCCAATCGCGAAATTCTCCTGACCTGCGCCTTGCTCCAGCTGATTTTCATAGTCGTGCTATGGGGTAATCAGTTTTCGTGGATCTATTATAGCTACCTGCCGATTATCGGTTTGGCTTCGGCCATCCGGCTTGGGCGGGTCTGGAGATGCGCGATTTTGGCCTGTGCGTTATTGATGCCTGGTGCGAAATTCGCGCGTGTACTGATTATCCATCTGGAGCCTATACGTGCGACCCACAATGGCGGCCGGCGGGCGGCTGTAAATCGAGATCTAGACGCGGTTTCACAGTCCTCGCTCTCGCTTTCGGGCTGGTTCGATTCACGTCGCGGGGCGGCAACCGCCGGGCTATGGGCAACCGCGCCGCAGCGGGACGAATGGCTAAAAGCGCTGGCTTTTGTGCGGGGGAAGCCCGCGGCGGTCCTGGAGCCCGATGGCTGCACGCCGCTGCTCTATCCGGCTCTGTTCATGCCGCCTGTGGCGCTGCATCTGATCGCTGGGCTCAGCGTACCTGGCGAAATCTCGCGCACGTTGGATCAGGTAGGCAGAGCCGACGTGCTTGTTTTTCCCGCCGGATTGGGCCCACTGCGTGATGTGCCGGAAGTCGGCGCGCTGGTCGACGCGGACTTCCAGCCGGTATTCCGTGGCACTTATGTTGTCGTGTACGCTCGCAAGCAAGCTCTGCCCCCGGCAGGAGAAGCCAAGTCCAGAGGCGCCGCTGCGGCACGCTCGTGATTTATAGGCGCGCGACAGGCGTTGTTGAGGCGTGCGGGCGGGAGCCGAGGTGATGTGATGGGTGCATGCACTCCGCCGTTTAATTTAAATCGCTGGATTGAAGAGCATCGCGACTTGCTGCGGCCGCCGGTGGGAAACGCTCAGTTGTTCGCCGAGACCGACTTTGTGGTCACGATCGTCGGAGGTCCCAATCAACGCACGGACTATCACGACGATCCGCTAGAGGAATTCTTCTATCAACTGCAGGGTGACATGGTGCTGCGGATTATCGAAGACGGCAGCCCGCGCGACTTGCCGATTCGAGCTGGTGAAATCTTTCTGCTGCCACCCCACGTGCGCCATTCGCCGCGGCGTCCCGTGCCGGGCAGCGCCGGACTGGTAATCGAGCGGCGTCGCCCCGCGGGTTTACTCGACGGGTTCGAATGGTACTGCCCTTCCTGCCACGCGCTGCTCCACCGCGTCGAGGTTCAGCTTCAGAACATCGTCGCTGATCTGCCGCCGCTGTTCGAAGGCTTCTATCAGAACCTCGCTCGGCGCACCTGCGCCCGCTGTGGCACCGTGCATCCGGGCCACGAGCGGGCTGAAACGAAAGCCGCGTGAGCGACCCGCCGCGCGACCAGTGCTTCAATCTAATTGGGTTCGAAGCCGACCGCGCCGCATTGCGCATCGTACATGTAGTTATAGACCGCGATCGGATCGCGGCCAGTGTTGATGAAAGTGGCGCCGGGCACGATCCATTGCGCGTACGACGGTGTTGGGCCCACGGGCGAGACGTTGCCCGGGCCTGGGTTGGGAACTTGCATCGTGTAGGACAGCTGCGAGGTTCCTCCCGCGTTGCCCACGATGACCGTCATCTGGGTGTTGGCCGGCACGTAGCTCTGGCCCGCGACGGGGGTAGCGGCGGCCGAGGGAATCGGATTGGAGGTGACGATGCCAATCCAGGTGATGGACGATACCAAAAGCTTCGTCCCGGCGCCTTCCAGCTGCGCCAACCTGACCAATACTCCCACCAGCTTTGGCGCCAACGGGCTGATCGGAATCGATGTCTCGCTGTTCGACGGCGGGCTCTACTACTCCTGCCAGAGCAGCGGCACCTGCGCCTCGATCACGCCGGGGCCGGGCCAACATGTGCCCTCGCCGATTTTCCAACTATCCAGCGACAGCAACGGATCGGTCGTGAACCTGCCCGCCTTGGCGACCCAGTCGCCGGTGACCGCCGACGCCGCAGTGGCGGCCTACGGCACCCTGACGCTGGGCATCGGCACTGAAAGCAACAATCAACCACCGCCGGGGTTGGCGGTGTGCGATACCGGACCGGGCGGCGACCTGAAGACGGTTTACAACGGCACTACGTTTACCAACAGCTACCTGGATACGGGTACCGACTATCTCTCCTTCTCCACCTATGCCGCCACCGGACTGCCCCAATGCGCGGCCCAAACCGGTTATTATTGCCCAGCTCAGACCACCACATTGTCGGCGGTGATTACCGGCAAGACCACGGGCAGCAGCTCGATCAACTTTCCGCTGGGCAATGCCGACGCCTTTTTGGCCAGCCAGTCACCTCAGCCCTATGCTTTGGACGCGATCGGCGATCCCGGTGGTGCTAACACGTTTGCCTGGAGTGGTCCCTACTTCTTCGGCCGTTCGGTGTATATCGCGCTCGATGGCTCGACCACCGTGCTCGGCCCCGGCCCCTACTTTGCGTTTTAGAGGGGCGATTTTATGCGAAGGAAAGTAACCGTGATATTCAAGGCGGATCGGATCTCATCGATAGTCGCGAGTGCTGCGTTTGCGGCTTTGCTCGGATGTGGGGCCAGCGTGGCGCGTGCCGGCCTGGGCGATACCATTTCGCCCGGCGCCACGGGGCTGACTGTCCGCGAGGCTCGGCCGGCCTATACCATGGTCGAGCAAACTGACCCCACTTCGGGTGCCACCGTAGATCAGTATGTTGCCACCGGCAGTGGCCAAGTCTTCGCGATCGCTTGGAGCGGTCCCCATCGGCCGAGCCTCAACGCGCTGTTCAGCTCCTACTTTGGGGCCTACACCGACGCGCTGGCCAAGTCTCGGATGCACAGCCTGCACGTGGTTCATATCGACACTGGCAGCGTGGTGGTGGACATGAGCGGTCACCCCGGAGACTTTCGCGGTTACGCGTGGGCGCCGCCACTGGTGCCATCCGGGGTCGACATCTCGACTCTGATTCGATAGAGGGGGCCAGCGAATGTATCGACTGGCTCTGGCGTGGCTTACGCTTTTCCTGAGTTACTAGGCGAGTAGCAGTCATGCCGGTCGTAGGCGAGCCCTTGCTAGGGCCCGCCCGCTATGAAGCCAAGCTTGCCGAGCCGCCGGCGTGTCACGCCGGCGAGAGCAAACGGCCGGGAAGAACTCCTTGGGGGTCGCCGTTTTCCAGTAGAACCTGGCCGCCGACGACCGTCATGGCTATTCCCTCGGCGCGCTCGATCAGGCGCGGTTTGCCGCCCGGCAGATCGTAGACCCGCTCGATCGGCTTTGGCCCGATGCGGTCAGGATCGAACAACACCAGGTCGGCGTCGTTGCCCGCCGCAATCCGCCCCTTGTCGTTCAGGCGCAGGAAATCGGCCGGCTCGCTGGTCAGCCGGCGCACCCCTTCCTCCAGGCTGAATAGCTTTTGCTTGCGCACCCATTCGCTCAGCAGATAGGACGCCTCGCCGGCCTGGCAGATCTGGTTGACGTGGGCGCCGGCGTCGGAGAGCCCCAGCAGGACGTTGGGGAACGACAGCAGTTCGCGCACGCGGTTTGGATCGATGTTGGCCACCGAACGCAGAAAGCCCGTCTCGAGCTCCTCGTCGATCGCCAGATCGAGGAAGCAATCGATCGGGTCGCGGCCTTCTTCACGGCCGATTTGCGCGATCGATTTGCCGAAAAAGCGCTGATTGCGCTCGCTCACGCTGACGACAACGGTCGTCTCCCAGTTTGTTCCTCCCGGGCGGGCGCGGTCTTCGGCGCGGAACTCGGCGCGGAACTCGGGTGAGCGATAAAGCACGATCTGGTCGGCGGCGCTGCGATTGAGCGCCTTGCGCCAGCACGCATAACGGCCGAAGGAGAATGGTTCGCGCAGCGAGAGGTAGGTTTGCAGTGGGCGCGTCATGGTCTGCGGGCGAATATCCAGTCCCTGAAGACGGTAGGGTTCGAAGCGCGCCAGCATCGCTTCCTGCAGGCCGGGCTTGAGTCCGGGCACGTCGAGCACCGACAGCCACGTTACTGGCTTGCGGCTCTTCTGCGCCAACATCACCAGCATCGCGAAGCCCTCCTCGGAGGGCAGGGCCGAATTTTGACGGCTGCGCGGGGCGCTGACCTCGATCACGCCGCGAGGAAATTCGGCCATCGTGCGCGCCAGCGCGCCCAACTCTTCCATTCCGGCCAGGCGGCTGGCGACGGGGCGCCCCTGGTAGCCATTGTGCAGTTCGAACATCGTGAGCGAGAAGCCGTACGCGCCCGCCTGCATCGCCTCGCGCAGCAAGGCGGCCATCGCCGCCGTTTCTTCGTCCGAGGCCGCGCGCTGACTGGCTGCTTCACCCATCACGTAAAAGCGCAGCGCCGACAGCGGCACCATGAAGGCAACGTTAAGTCCCACGCCGCGGCGCGTGCAGGCCTGGATATATTGGGGAAAGCTGCCCCATTCCCAACTCAGCCCGTCGAGCAACACGTCGTAGGGCATTGCCTCGACGTTGACCAGATCCCACACCATCGTGCCGCGCTCTTCGGGGCGACAGGGCGCGACACCGACGCCGCAGTTGCCCATCAGCACGCTGGTGACGCCGTGCCAGCACGAAGAGGTAAGCATCGGGTCCCAGCCGATCTGGGCGTCGTAATGGGTATGAATATCGATAAAGCCGGGCGCGAGCACCATCCCGTGGGCATTGATTCGGCGATGGCCGGCACCGACCTCGCCGACGGCTGCAATTTTTCCCTGCTCGATTGCCACCGAGCCCGAGAAGAGTGGGGCCCCGGTGCCATCGCAGATCGCGGCGTTGTCGATTACCAGATCGTAAGCCATGAGCTTTAACCCCCTGTCAGCGTAGGGATTGATGCGGATTGTCGGTGCGGCGCGCCGCCAGCACTTGCGCGACCTGCTGTTCCACCACCGTGCCCTTGAAGAAGTCGGGGTTGGTGGCGGTCCAGAAATTGATCGGATTGATAAATACGAAATCGCGCAGGTCCGCTTCGCTGGCCAGCCCCTGTTCGACCATCTCGTAGGCTTCTTCCAGTACTTCGGCGTGATGGGGCACATCCCAATGCGAAATATCGGAGCCGTACAGCGCGTTCAGCCGCGCGTTAAGCGGCGTGCCGCGGCCGTTGAAGGCCAGCGCGTTCATCGGGTCGTCCCCTTCGCATCCGAAGTAGAACGGAGCGATGAAGCGGGCGCGGAAATCCTCCAGCGTGCGCACGCCGCAGCGCTCGAATTCGTCGAAGATGAAAGGGTACTCACCGCTGGGGCGATGGAGATAGCCGCTGATGAGTTCGTCCATGTTGGCGTCCACCCCTTTGCGCGCGTAGCGCTCGAACAGGGCGCTTAGGGCCTGACGATCGATATTGTTGAGCCCGTAATTGTGCTCCAGCATTTCGCCGCGCCGCTTCTCCCAATGGGCCACTAGATCGCAGAATAGATTGCGAGCCCAGGCCACGCCGCCTTCGCAAAAGCCGAAGGTGAGCGTAGGAAAGCGGACCGGAACGCCGCCAAAAAACAGGGCCTTGCAGACCGCTTCGCCGGACGCCGCGAAACCGCCCAGGTGGTTGTAGACGTAACTCGAGATCGAGTTGCGGCTACCCCATCCCCAGCCAATCGAGTGGAAGGTTGGAGAGATCTTGAGATCGACGCATTTGGCCCACACCGGGTCGTAGTCGTAGGCACTGTCTATGCCGAAAGTGTCCAGCCAGTAGGCATACTCGCCGGCCCCGGGATAGCGGCGCTCGATCGCCTCGACCGGCCGCTTGACGTAGCTAGCCATCATGACTGCCCGCATTCCCAGTTCGCCGCAGGCGTATTCCATCTCGGCAATTGCCTCTGCCGGCGTGTTCATCGGAATCACCGCGGCGGGCAGCAGCCGGTCGGTCAAGCCTTCGCACATGTCGTGGCGCAAGTGGTTGATCGCGCGGCACGACGCGATGCGTAACTCGTCGTCGCCGATCGAATTCATCGCCAAGCCAATGGTCGGGTAGATCACCGAGACGTCCAGCCCGATCTCCTCCATCCGTTCGTAGAGCAGGCGGGGCAGGGCGCAAGCGGCCGTGTCGCGCATGTCCTGAGTGGGTAGGGTGTACCAGGTATTGCGGGTCAGGCGGCGCTCGCGGGCTTGCTGCGCGCTGCCGGCGGGCGCCAAACGGGTTTCGCCCATCAGGGCCTTATAACGATCCACCATTCGCGCGCCGGCCAGAGCGT
This sequence comes from Candidatus Binataceae bacterium, assembly GCA_035294265.1. Lineage (NCBI taxonomy): Bacteria > Candidatus Binatota > Binatia (SeqCode) > Binatales (SeqCode) > Binataceae (SeqCode) > Binataceae bacterium (SeqCode). The sequence continues at coordinate 40,287 of DATGLK010000057.1, read as the reverse complement.
CAAGGTAGGCGAAGAAACTGGAAAAGCCCTCCTTGATGTGGCCGTCGGAGTCGATCACCGGATGGGGCAGGGTGGCGTGAATCTGTGCCGAGCGTGAAGCGTGGTTTGCCATGATGGCACCCCCGTGAACGGCGCAATGTCGAGGCCCTTTGCGCCGTTGCTCCCTTATCGCGCTATCGATACCTGCCGCGCAAGCCGCGGCCCGTCCAGCTTACGCTTACGCTTGCCAGGCGAAGCGCGCTGCGTTAGGCAAAACGCACGCCAGCGACCTCCTCGCGGCTATCCAGCAGAAAGTTGCGCAGCAGGCGGACGAAGGCCTGGCCTCTTTCCTTTTGCGGAATATGGCCGGCGCCTTCGATAATCGCCAAGCGCGCGTGCGGAATCCTTTGGGCCATGATTTCGCCGTGGCGCAACGGCACCACGCCGTCCTGTTCGCCCCACACCACCAGCGTGGGGGCCGCGATCTTGGCCAGGCGCGGCACAAGCTCGGGGTCCGCGGGACGGCCGCCGGTCAGCGCCATCAGGCTTTTGATTCCGCGCTGGAGTTGGCGAAAAGTCATACCGCTGCGCAGATTGATCGGCACGCCGCCAAAATCGCCCGCCACCACCATTGCGCCCGAGGTGGAAAAGGCGGTGTGAAACAGCGCCTCCTCATCGAGCGTTTCCAGCCGCGCGGTGGGCGCTTCCGCCACGTCCAGGCCGAGTGCATCGACCAGGACCAAGCGATTGACCAGCCCCGGTTCCTCGCTGGCCAGATAGGCGGCGATTAAGCCGCCCACGCTATGACCGACGAGGTCGATGCGCTCGGCCCCCAGCTCGCTGACCAATTGGCGCAAAATGGTCGCATAGTCGGTGATGCGCCGCACCCCGGGGGGAAACTCACCCGACTTCCATCCCGGCAATATGGGCGCATAGACGGTATTGGTCAGGCCCAGCGCGATATGATCGGTGTCCCATCCGTTCCACGCCGCCAATCCGTGTAGATAGAGCAGGGGTGGCCCTTTGCCGCCGCTGAGGTACTCCAGCCGCACCTCGCCCAGTCGAATCGATTTCTTGAGGAATTGGCAGGCATAGCCGACGCCCAAGTGTTGCTCGCTCATGAACCGCCCCTCGCCTTAGGCGCTGACCGTTAGCACCTGTTTAAAGCACTCGACTTCGAAGAAGGAATCTTCCGCCTCCAGATCCGGCTCGGGAGTGTCGGCGGGCACGGTTATGGTCAGCGCGATCGACCAGCCGTCACCAGCCACGACCCGGCGCTGCGCGGCGAGGGCGGCCTCGGGGGCATGCTGGTCGGGGATACGACTGAAGGCGGCGTAATCGCCCTCGAAGACAGTCTCTTCGCGCACTCCGTCGGTTGCGGTCAGCTTGACTTTGGCCTGTGGTGCGATGGGCTGACCGTTGACTCCGACCAGTCGCAACCGGATCGCACATCCGCGATGCTCGTCGCAGGGGCCGGGAAAGATGATCTCGGTCGGGCTGCCGTCGATATGGCGCTGTGGGACGCGCATCAGCCAGCCGGCGGTGATTTGGCGCGGGGCGAGATCGCGAATCTCGTCCACCACTTCGATTGCGTCCTTGGAAAGCAGGTAATTGAAATCACGATACAGCCGCTCGCGGCGCCGTTCCTCGGCGTGGCGAACTTCGTAGGGCGTGGCGTGAAGCAGCGGTTTAGGTTCGGGTGCCTGATTGATCTTTCGCAGGCGCGGCAGCACGTGTTGCGCGAACAACCGCTTGGAGCGCAGCACCTGTTCATGGCTCAAGTTGCCTAGACGGAAAGACACAATCAAATTGCCGTAACCCGCTTGGCTGGCGTCCTCTTCCAGCCATTTGGCGACGAAATCCGGATCGCCGGCCACGCACCATCCATGCCGGCGCATCCGCTCGAAGGTGGCGCGCATCGCCGTGGCGTCGGAGGTCGGTCCTATGTTAGCACGGTCGTCGGAAACCTTGGCCTCGATGTCACGGCGAAAATCGTAGGAATGGTCGCTGGCATGGCCGGGCACGGGCGCCGGATTGCGGATCGGCCGGCCCAGCACGCGGAACAGGTAAGCCAGGGCCTTTTCGCCCTCGGCCATCGCGGTTTCGTTGTCCTCGGCCAGATGGACGAAACGGGCCCCGGCGAACTGCTCCACTCCTGCCTCCCAGCCGAATTCATCACGCGCGACTTGGCGGTAGGCGTCGAAGACTTCCTTGAAGCCGGCGGTGGGCTGGAAGACCTGGCAGGAGATGATGTGATTGCGGGCGGCAAAACGGATGCTCTCCATCGAACCCGCCGGCATCCAGAACGGCCCCAGCGGTTTTTGCACCGGCTTGGGCCAGATCGATACACCGGTCAGGTTCCAATGCTTGCCGTCGTGATCGAAGATCTCTTCGTTGAGGCATCGCTGGATGATTCCGTAAGCCTCCTCGAAGCGCTCGCGCCCGGTAAAGGTATCGGCATTGTAGGAGATGTACTCCTGCGGCAGGCCGCGCACGACCCCGGGCATGAAGCGGCCGTTGGACATGCAATCCAGGCTGGCAAAAGCCTCGGCCACTGCCACCGGATGGCGCAGGGCCAGGACGTTGCCCAACACTCCGACCTTGATCCGTTTGGTGCGCTGAATAAGCGCTGCTGCTGTGACGTTGCAATCAGGTTGGATGTTGAAGCCGGTAAAGTGATGCTCGTTGGCAAAGACGCCGTCGAAGCCCAACTCCTCGCACAGTGCCCATTCCTCTAGATGCTCGGCATAGGTCTGGGCCGCGACCTTGGGATCGCAAAAACGGTTAGTGAATCTTACCTCGGGACCGAAATTCATCGGCACCCCTGGATAGGTAAGCTCCTCCAGATTGTAGATTCGCATCGCGCCACCCTCCGCTTGCCACCATAGCAAAGGTGCGGCGGAAATGGTTATGACGGCGAAGGCCGTGCTATGCGCTGGGCTCCGCGGAAAGTTCCACAACCGCACGATCGTACGCGTGTTCGCCGGTCTTGTCGGGAGCGACCGACGCGGATTGGACCGACGTTTCCTCCCACAAGGAAAGGACTCGAGCAAGCCTTTAATCGACAACCGCGGCAGTGATGTGCTAGTGGCGCAGATATAGCCATACGAAGGAGACTCGCGATGATCGTCGAATGGCACAACCACGTGCACACTCCTGAGGAAGCTGCCGATCCCATCTGGCAGGGCCGCTGCCCGATGACGATCGAAAACGTGCTGGAGCAATGCCGCAAATGCGGGGTCGATCTGTGCGTGGTGAGCAACGCGATGCATCATCTGCGCGGCAAGAGCCGCACCGAGGCGGTGGCGCTGCTGCGGCGCTGGGATGACTACGCGGCAGGCTTGCAGGAGAGCTATCGCGGGCGCGTGGTCAGCTTCGCCACCACCATCCCGGGCGGCGGTCCCGAGATCCATCGCGAACTCGTTCGCGCGCTGGACCAGCTCAAGCTCAAGGGTGTGTTTATCAACTCCAGTTGGGAGCATAACTATCCCGACGAGGACGAGGCGATGCCGTTTTGGGAGATCGTGGCTGAGCGCGACGTGCCCGTGATGATCCATCCTCCGCATGTCGGCTACGGCGAGGAGAAGATGCGCGAGTACCGCCTAGCCTCCAGTATTGGCCGTCCGGCGGACAACTGCTTGGCGCTGGCGCGGATTATCGTGCGCGGTATCCTGGAGCGTTTTCCTAGCCTCAAAATCGTGGGTTCGCATATCGGCGGAGGCATCTGCGACATGATCGGGCGAATGGATTACGCCTATGAGCTGCAGGACGAAGCCTTTTTCCTCGGCTCCTATTCGCCGATGCTGATCAAGGCGCCGCCCAGCCATTATCTCAAGAAAATGTATTTGGACTCAGTCTGTTATGCGCTGCCCGCGGCCAAATGCGCGTTGGAAACGATGGGCGCTGAGCACGTGATTTACGGCTCCGACGCGCCGCCGCTGACCAGCCTCAAGCCGCGTGCGATCCAACTGGTGCGGGATCTGCCGGTAGACGAGACCGATCGCGAGAAAATCTTCGCCGGCAACGCGCTGCGCCTGCTCAAGCTCTCGCCCGCCCAAATCGGCGGCAACTGAACGTTCCGTGTCGGACCAGCGGGTGCAGCGTGCTAGAATTGCACTCGATGGATTGCGGAGCGCGCTTACCCCAACGTTAGCCGGTGACGATGCTGCTTGATCCTCATTGGGCCCGGGTCGGGCCGGTATTCACGGCTGCCTTTTTGGCCTCGCTGGTGGAATTCGTCGAGGCGCTTACGATCGTGCTGGCCGTGGGCAGTGTGCGCGGATGGCGCTACGCTCTTAGCGGCGCTGGTGCGGGAGCGGTGCTCCTGGCCGCGGCCGTTCTGGCCTTCGGGCCGGCGCTGATGCGAATTCCGCTCGGCCTGATTCAACTGGTTGTCGGTACCCTGCTCCTGCTCTTCGGCATGCGCTGGCTGCGCAAAGCGGTGCTGCGCGCGGCAGACTTGATTTCCTTGCGTGACGAAGTTGCGATTTTCAAGCGGGAAAGCCAGCTTCTCGGTACCCAGCCCACTCCAAGCATGTCGTGGGATTACCCCGCCACCTTGACCGCGCTCAAGGCGGTGGTGCTGGAGGGGTTGGAAGTGGCTTTTATCGTCGTAGCGGTGGGCGGGGGCGGTGGCATGTTCGCCCCGGCTTGTGCTGGTGCTGGGCTGGCGGCGCTGATCGTAATCGGGTTGGGGCTGGCGGTCCATCGGCCGCTCAGCCGACTTCCAGAAAACAGCCTCAAGCTTATAGTGGGCGCTTTGCTGACCACCTTCGGCGTATTTTGGATAGGCGAAGGGATCGGAATTAGGTGGCCCGGGGGCGACTGGAGCTTGTTGATCCTGTTGGCGCTGGTGTTAGTCACCGCCAGCACCGCTATCACCTTGGCACGCCAGACGGCTCGCCGGCTTGAATCGGCCGCGGCACGCTTATGATGGCACGCCTGGGTATGGCTGTGCACGGAGTCTTAGGATTGTTCGTCGAAGATGGCAGTTTGGCGCTCAGCCTGCTGGCTTGGATTGTGGTTATCGCCGCGGCGATCCATCTCGGCCTGCCTCCGCGCCTCACCGGGGCCGCTTTTGTACTAGGCTGTCTGTTAATTTTGCTTGAGAATGTGCGCCGGGGTGCTGATCGGCAAGCGCGTGCCAAGCTGCAGCGGCCGCGTCCCAAGGCCGATGCCAGCCTGGGCTAATTGGCCAAGCGTACGATTTTTTGCGATAGTGAAAAATCCATATTGCCTGGCGTAAGTCCGAATGCCAGGGACAAAACGGCAGAGCGGAGTTGGAATCGTGAATGACGAGATGGTGCAGCGGTTAGCGATTCGCCAGGTGGTCGAGAATTGGGCGGTGTGGCGCGATGCCGGTGATTGGGAGCGCTTTCGCACCTGTTGGCATGACGACGGCTACATGATGGCGACCTGGTTTCAGGGGCCGGTGGACGATTTCATCCGCGTTAGTATCGAGGGCTGGAACCGCGGCGTCAGTATCCTGCATTTTCTGGGCGGGATCACCGTGGATATCGCGGGCGAGCGCGCGATCGCCCAGAGTAAGATGACCATTTCGCAGCGCGCTTCAGTGCACGACGTGCCCTGCGACGTGGTTTGCACCGGGCGCTTTTATGATTTCTTCGAGCGCCGCCAGGGGCGCTGGGCCATCGTGCTGCGCCAGCCGATCTATGAAAAGGACCGGATGGATCCGGTCGATCCGGCGCACGGCTTGCGGCTGGATCCGGCAATCCTGGAGCGCTTTCCTCAAGGCTATCGTCATCTGGCTTACGCCCAGAGCGCGATTGGCTACAAGGTTAAAACCGACATGCCCGGACTCAAAGGGCCCGAAGTCGAGGCACTGTACGCGCGCGGTCAGCGCTGGTTGGCTGGCGGGCCGCATTCGTGAGCCGTGCCGGCGCACCCTCGGGCCACGAATGGGAGGCAGCGCGATGAACCAAGCGGATACGCCGGCGGCGATTGCTATCAGGCAGGTGGTCGAGAATTGGGTGATGTGGCGCGACTACGGCGATTGGGAGCGCTTTCGCACCTGTTGGCATGATGACGGCTACATGGTCGCGATCTGGTTCCAGGGGCCGGTGGAGGACTTTATCCGTGCCAGCAAAATCGCCTGGGAGCGCGGACCCGCGACGTCGTTGCACTTCCTGGGCGGTTGCTCGATCGACGTCGCCGGCAATCGCGCGATCGCCCAAACCAAGACCACGATTTCGCGCCGCGGCCTGGTCGAGGGGATCTTGTGTGACAGCGTTTGCACCGGGCGCTTTTATGATTTCTTCGAATGCCGCCAAGGACGTTGGGCAATCGTGCTGCGCCAGCCCATCTACGAAAAGGATCGCATCGACCCAGTGGATCCTTCCGCCACCTTGTCGCTGGATCCCGCGATTCTAGAGCAGTTTCCTCCCGGCTATCGCTACCTCGCCTACGGACGAGCCAAGGCCGGCGAGCAGATTCCGCGCAGTCTGCCCGGGCTCAAGGGGCCCGAAGTCGAGGCACTGTACGCGCGCGGCCGCCGTTGGCTGGCAGGCGGCGCGCTGGATTGACGCCGGGTTGTCCGATGGATCGCCTAGGTCATCCAAGCGGTAATTGGAGCCAGGCGCTGCTTGTACTGATCTGCGGCGTGCTGATCGCGGTGCTGAGCGGCTGTTTGATGTTGGCAATTCCCAGCGCTGGTTACGAGGCCTACAAGTACGAGCACGGCAAGAGCAGCAAGACTCCTCAAGCCAGTTCCACCGCCGTGCCCCCGCCGGGCATGACCGAGTGAGCGGACGGCAAACGTGTATCTGGGTACCTTCCCGTCTTGTCCCGTCGTGACAGCTAGCGTGCCGTCGCCCTTGAAAATCCGGTGATATACCCGGTCATACTCATCCGTATGAAAACTTCTGCCTCGATTCCGGGACGGCTGTTCGATGGCGGCTGAACGTCTGGCGAAGCGGCTGGGATTGCGCGCAGGCGTCTTTACTCCCAGGCCCTTGAATACTACGTCGAGCAGGCCGAAAAGCGTGGGACTACCGAACCACTGAACGACGTGTACGCGAAAGGGCAGGTCCGGTTTGGAGACGGCGCTGGCGGTGCTGCAGGCTGCCTCGCTCCATCCTGAGCGGTGGTGATCCGCCGGGGCGAGATCTGTTGGGCGACGTTGCCGAATGGGATGTGATAGTCGCGCGCTTGGGAGGCTTGGGCTGGCCGAGCTGTCGCTCCTGCGGTTTCAGGCGTGTACGGCTGGGGCGAGAGCAGCCAGCGCCTGTTCGATATCGTTGGAATTCAGCGCGCCCCGCTGCGCGAGCGTTTGCTCCAGTGCCGCCATCCAGTTGACGTAGTAGCTGGAACTGGAGTCAGGACCGTTGATCCGAGCGATTAGCTGCTGGCGGAATTCTTCGTAGCTGAAGAGCCCGCGCTTGACCAGGACCAGGGTAAGGCCAAACACACGCGCCTCCCAGGGCTCGTTGAACACCGGTTCCTGCTCCCGGGCCAGGAGTTCTAGAGCGTCTGTGGCAGCCATCAGGGATGCTGCTCGGTGGTCGTCAAGGGTTTGCGCGGCGTGGAAACCTTGCTGACACCGACCATCGCATCGCGCGTGATCAGTGCGGCCAATTGCTCTTCACTCATGCGTTCGGTTCCGGCCGGTCGTTCAGGCAGAACCAGGTAGCGGACTTCGGCGCTGCTGTCCCAGACTCTAATCTCCACTTCATCGGGCAGCTCGAGACCGAATTCATGTAGTACCGCCCGCGGTTCGCTCACCGCCCGCGAGCGATAGGCAAAGCTTTTGTACCAGACCGGCGGCAGTCCCAGTACCGCCCAGGGATAGCAGGAGCATAGAGTGCAAACGATCATGTTATGCACCCGCGGAGTGTTTTCCACCACGATTAGCGGCGTGAGGCCCATGTCGGCGCCCAGCTCGGCAACGGCGCTGCGGCCGTCCTTGAGCAGACGGCGTTTGTAAGCCGGATCGACCCAGGCACGGGCCACCACGCGGGCCCCGATCTGGGGGCCGATTCGATGCTGATAGGTATCGACGATTTCATCCAGTGCCGCGGGGTCGATCAGTCCCTTGGCGACCAACGCAGCTTCCAGGGCCTTGGCGCGCTGCGCAATGTCTGGCTCGGGTTGATTATGGTGGTCCTCGCTCATTGCCGGCTCCTCGCTTTGGCTGGCCGTGCCTTCGCTCTCGTGCGGCGCGGTTTGGCCGCGGCGCGCGCGAGCGACTGCGGCTTAAGATAATCTTCCCACAGGTCGATATGGACGAAACTGCGGGCGGTCGCCGCTTCGCCCCATAGCTCACGCGCATCGAAGCGCACCGCATAAACATGCTGGGGGCGCTCGCCGGTGCCGGCAACTCGGCTGTCGGGCAGGTGATGGACCCCTTCGTCAAGCACGATCACGCCCCGCTTGCCGCGCGCATAGCGTGGCACTCGGGTATGGCCGGTGGGATGAAAATTCCTGACCACGACGCGATCGCCGGGATGAAAACGAGCTCGGCGGGGGCGCGTCTGGGCAGGCACCGCGAGCTGGGGCGGCGGGTTCATCGGCAGCAGGGCGACGGGCGCGATACCGTCGAAATCGGCGGCGCTGAGCACCCCCTTTTCGATTAGCAACCCGGTTATCGCGAGGGTCCAGCGGGCGTAGTAGCTGGCGCCCAGATAGCGTGCTGGCGGAAGCCGTTCGACCGCGTGGCGCATTTCATCGAGCTTGTAGAATCCTGCGCGCTGGCAGGCCCGGCTCAGCGCCATCACGCGGCCTTCCCACGGCTCATGGAAGACCGGTTCGTTACTCTCGCGGGGCACGGGACCGAAGTCCTGCATCCCGCCCATGTCATGTACGCCGTTCACAAGCTGCCTCGGTTCAAAAACTGACGTGTTCTCAGCGAAAATAAACGCTTGTTCGCCACTGTGTCAACGTACCGAGAAGCCGCGTCCGCCGTTACCTTGAAATCGGGTCAGGTTGAGCTACATTGGCTTTCGGTATGGTGTGAAACTGGCGTACTTGCGATGCAACCAGTATTCTAAGCGTGCCTTGTTGTATCGACGGCCAGCGCGGTTAGGTCGGGAAGCCGTAATCGAAACTCGAAATATCTGCCGGAATCACGAAATAATAGCCGAACAACTCTCAGGACGGAGGATTCAAAGGGCTGACATGGCGGTTTCCGAGAAACAAAGGGCTCGCGCGTTCGACGGTTATTATCGCAAGCAAACGGCTGAGCCTGATTTGCGCTTTTGCCAGGTGGGGCGCGGAACACTAGGAGGCGAATATCTGCGCCGCTTCTGGCATCCGGTCGCCTATCTGAGCGAACTTACCGACGTGCCTTTGCGCGTGCGAGCGCTGGGTGAGGATCTGGTCGCGTTTCGCGATCACGAGGGCCGCATCGGCGTCCTCCATCTGCACTGCTGCCATCGCAACACTTCGCTGGAGTTCGCGATGGTCGAGCGGCGCGGGCTGCGTTGCTGCTATCACGGTCGCCTGTATGATATCGACGGCACTGTGTTGGAGATGCCCGGTGAGCCGGCCTTTGAACGCATGCGCGACCGCGTCAGCCAAGGCGCCTACCCCACCCACGTCTTTGCTGGGATCGTCTTCATCTACATGGGGCCGCCCGAGCGGATCCCGGTCTTCCAGGTGTTCGATCGGATGAAGGTGCCGGGAATCGAGCTGGTACCCAGCATCCGCTGGCCGCTGGAATGCAATTACATTCAGGTAGTGGAAAACGCGATGGACGCCCATCACACCGCGGTCCTCCATGTAATTCCGCAGATCCGCGAGATGCGCCATTTCGGATCCAACTTCGGCGCCGCGCCAGCGATCACCTGGGCCGATTCGGCCGCGGGCATGATCTACTTGGCCGCGCGCCACGTCAATGACAACGTCTGGGTGCGCTCGGCCGAACTGGTCGCGCCCAACGCCGGTTTCATCAACTCGATCTTCGAGGAAGGAATCGAGCGCAAGTATGCCAGCGATCCCTTCATGTCGTTCTGGTTCCTGCCAGTCGATGACACCCACACCATGCGCTTTGCGGTCAGTCACGTAACCCAGCACGAAATCATGCCCTTCGAGAAGCGGCGCGAGCTGGAGAACTTCGGCCAGCTTCCCGGCCGGCCCTATCGCGAGCGGCAGTGGATCCCGGGCGACTACGAGGCGGAAACCAGTCAGGGCGAGATCAACCTGCACGCGCTGGAGAACCTCGGCTCGATCGATCAGGGCGTCGCGAAATTTCGCCGCTATCTGCGCCATAACATGGAGCTGGTTGCGCGCGGCGAGGATCCTCACGGCTTCTACCTGTCGGAAAGTGACGTGCCAACCACCTCGTGCAACGATTGTGTCGTTCCAGCCGCGGAGATCGGTGGCGATCCTAATGATCGCGAGGCGCTGCTCCGCTTCGCGCAGACGCTCCCCGAGCGCTATCGGAGGGAGCCGCCGATGGCGTGGCTGGCGCGGCGCGCGGCGGGTACCATCTAAGCGTCACCGCGCCGGCGTAATTCAAATTCTTCTTAAAGCCCGCGCCTGCGGAGCGGCGACGAAAATTCGAATCGCAAGTGGGGTCTTCCGCGGCCGCTGCGCAAATGCCGGGTGGCCCTTTTTTCACTCCAACAAGGGCGGCGAGCGGAGCACTAGGGCAAGCAGGTTGTTTCCAAACCCAAGGTCCAAGTTGCGCCCCTGGGGCAGGCGCGCTACAAGTCAGGCAAAATCCGGCGCCCCAGCTCAATAGCCGCTAGCGGACCGGCCACGACGGTCGGTTTTTCAGCAAGGAGTATGCGATGGCGGAGCAGCACAAGGTTGCGATCGAGACTACGGCCCAAGCCTACCTGGAGTTGCTGGCGGGTTTGGGGATCAAATATTTCTTCGCCAACGCGGGCACCGATTTCGCCTCGATGATCGACGGCTTTGCTCGCCGCGCGCATGAGCAACAGAGCACGCCTGAGCCGGTGCTGGTGCCCCATGAATGCTGCGCGGTCTCGATGGCGCACGGCTATTACCTGGCCACCGGTCAGCCCTCGGTGGTGATGGTGCATACCTTGCCCGGCACCGCCAATGCCTTGGGTGCGCTAATCAACGCGGCGCGAGCCAACATTCCACTGGTGCTGACCGCCGGCCGCACTCCGATTACCGAACAGGGCCATCCCGGCAGCCGCGACGGTACTATCCATTGGGGGCAGGAGTCTTTCGATCAGGCCGCGATGGTAAGGGAATTCGTCAAGTACGATTATGAGCTGCGCACGCTGGATCAGATGGAAACAGTGGTGCGCCGCGCCTTCATGCTGGCCAACGCCGAGCCCAAGGGGCCGGTATATCTGAGCCTGCCGCGCGAGGTGCTGGCCGAGCCCCATCGTGAATTTACCTTCTCCACGGGCCGGCCGCTGGCGCCGCTGGCCGATCCCTATCCCGATCCGGCGGAAATCGAGCGCTTGGCCGCTCTTATCGCTCAGGCTAGCCATCCGCTGATCCTGACCCGTTCGTTGGGGCGCAGTCATGCGGCGGTCGGTGCGCTGGCGGAGTTGGCGGAGAAGTTCGCCATTGGCGTAATTGAATACCCCTCGCCGGCTTTTATGAACCTGCCCGCTAGCCATCCGATGCATCTGGGGTTCGGTCCACGCCCATTCCTAGGACAGGCGGATTTGATCCTGGTGATAGACTCCGACGTGCCCTGGATCTGGAGCGGGGCGCTGGGGGCCAGTCCTCAAGCGGGCGCCAAGGTCGCCCATCTCGGGCAGGACCCGCTGGCCCATCGCTACCCAATTTGGGGTTATCCGGTGGAGTGCGCGATTCAGGCCGATTCCGCCAAAGCGCTGCCCTTGCTGATCGAGGCGCTGGAGCCATATCGCAAGCGCCATCAGAGCGCGATCGAAGAGCGCGCTCAGGCGATTGCCGCCGAGCATCGGCGCCAGCGCGCCGCTTGGCTGGCGGAGGCCGAACAGGCCGGCAAGGCGGAGTTGCTGACACCCGAGTGGATCTCGCACTGCCTGTCCGAATACCGCTCGCCCGATACCGTGTTCATTAATGAGTACCGCCTCAGCCAGCGCCATCTGCTGGCCGACCTGCCCGGGAGCGTTTACGCAGGATCGTCGGCAGGCTATCTGGGCTGGGGCCTAGGAGCTTCGCTGGGAATCAAGCTGGGCGCGCCCGAAAAGACGGTAATTTTGATGGAGGGGGACGGCAGCTACCTGTTCGCCACCCCTTCGGCTTGCCATCTGGTCGCGGCGGCGCGCAAGCTGCCCACCCTGACTATCGTCAACGACAACGGCGGCTGGGGCGCGGTCTATCATGCCGCGCGGGGTGTACATCCCGAAGGATGGGCGGTACGCGACAAGAATTTTCCACTGGTGCGGTTCGGCGCCCAGCCGCGCTACGACAAGATGATCGAAGCCTTCGGCGGCTATGGCGAATTCGTCAGCAGCCCGCGCGAATTTCCCGCGGTGCTGGCGCGCGCAATCAAGGTGGTGCGCGAAGAAGGGCGCGCCGCCCTGATTCACGCTCGCTGCGTGCAACTCTAAGAGGGACGGGATGGAAACTCGCTCGCGCAAAATCGTCGTCATGCGGCCTGCGCCCGACCGCGCCGCGGTAGTGGCGGCCCAGGCCGCCGGCTTTGAGGTCATCGAAGCGCCCCAGTTCGATCACGATCAGCCGCCGCCGCGCCTCGAAGAGCTGATTAATTTTATCGGTGATGCCGGCGCGGTGTTGGCGATGCCGCAATGTCCCATTGGGGCGCGCGTGCTGGAGAGCTGCCGCAATCTGCAAACCGCGATGTCCTTGGTGATCGGCGTCGATCATATCGACCGCGACACCGCCACCCGTCTGGGCATCCTGGTCTGCAACAGCCCCGCACCCGAGAATATTCTGGGCGTGGCCGAGGCCACCGTCGGGCTGATGGTCGCCCTGGTCAAGAACCTCAAGCTCAATGAGAGCTACCTGCGCGCTGGCAATTGGTACAACGTCGCCCATCGCGGCGTCATCATGGCCGGGCGTACGGTGGGTTTCATCGCGTTGGGACGCATCGCGCGCGAGACCGCCAAGCGGCTGGCCGGCTGGGGGATGCGACTGGTGGCTTACGATCCCTATGTCGATGAGGCGACGATGGCGGGTTTGGGGATTGAGAAGATGGAGCTGCAGCCGCTGCTGCGCGTCTCCGACTTCGTCAGCATTCATGCCCTGCTAACCCCAGAGACTCGCGGTCTGATCGGTCTCGAGCAGTTGCGGATGATGAAGCGAGAGGCCTATGTGGTGAATACTTCGCGCGGTGGAATCATCGACGAGGCCGCGCTGGCCCGGGCGCTTGACGAAGGGATTATCGCAGGGGCGGCACTGGACACCTTTCGCAACGAGCCGTTGGAGAAGGACAGCCCGTTGCGCGCGGTCGATCCCAACAAATTGATCATGACCCCACATATTATTGGCCATCCGCAAGGAGTTGAGGGACCGAGCTTTCGCCTGGCGATGGACACCGCGCGCAAGGTGTTAAGCGGCGAGTTGCCGCAGTTCGTGATGAATCCCGAGGCAGTGGAGCGCTGGCGCGCCCGTTTCTGGGCTTAGCGCGGGCGTGACCGCCCTGCTGCGAGACCCACTCGCCAGGGCGGCTGGCGTAATACGGCTTCGGCCTGTTTTTGCTTATGCTCGGCCGCGTTGCTAACCTGGAGCCCAATGGCTCAAGGTATGCCGAACACTCAAGCGACCAGCCTCGAGGGTGCCGGCTCTGGCCTCAACGGTCGCAATGGCGCGGGTGACGAGAATGATGGCGCCCGCGCGCCGCGTTGGGGTGAGGCGGTAACTATCGGCGCCACGCCGCTGCCGAGCGCCGAAGGTGGTCGCTTCGATCTCGATTCCCCGGCCCTTTATCTTAATCGCGAACTGACCTGGCTCAATTTCAACCGGCGGGTGCTGGCCGAGGCCGACGACGAGCGTAACCCGCTGCTGGAGCGTCTTAAGTTCCTTGCCATCACCGCGTCCAATCTCGACGAATTCTTCATGAAGCGGATCGGCGGGCTCAAGCAGCAGGTAATCGCCGGGATGACTGAGCGCACGGTCGATGGGCGCACGCCCGGCGAGCAGATCGCCGAATGCTACGGCGAAATTCGCCGCATCGAAACCGCTCAGCGCGAGACCCTGAGCGTGCTGCTGGCGGCGCTGCGCGAGCACAAGTGCGTGCTGGAGGCCTATTCGGCGCTTAGCGCCGCTGAGCAGGCGGCGCTGCGCGAATATTACCTTGCCAACATCTTTCCGCTGGTGACGCCACTGGCGATGGACTCGGCCCATCCCTTTCCTTTCGTCTCCAACCTCTCGCTCAACCTGCTGATCTCGGTACGGGGCGAGAGCGAAGCCGAGCCGGGGTTGGCGCGAGTCAAGGTGCCAATTGGCGCCGGCATCCCGCGCTTTTTACGAGTGGGCGCGGCCAATCGCTTCGTGCGCCTGGAAGAGGTGATGATCCATAACCTCGACTTGCTCTTTCCGCGCATGCGGGTGGAGACTTGTGCGCTGTTTCGGGTCACACGCAATGCCAACACCGAGCGCGACGAGGAAGAGGCCGACGACCTGCTGGAAATGATCGAGTCCGAGTTGCGCGACCGCCGCTTTGCCCCGATCGTGCGGCTGGAAGTCTCCACCGGCATGGACCCGCTGCAGCGCGGAATGCTGGCGGCTGAGTTGGGATTGGACGAACACAACGACGTGTTCGAAGTCGATGGGATGCTGGCTCTGCGCGATCTGATGGAGCTGACGGCAGTAGAGGATCCGGCCCTGCACGATCCGCCTCACCATCCGATCGACAACGCCTGGTTGAGCGGGCCGCGCAACATCTTTCATCAGATTCGCGAATTCAAGGGCGGCCTGCTGTTGTTCCATCCCTACGAGTCGTTTTCCACTTCGGTAGAACGTTTCCTGCGCGAGGCCAGTACCGATCCCAAGGTGCGAGCGGTCAAGATGACGCTTTATCGGACCTCGGTTAATTCCGCGATTCTTGACCACCTGTGCGAGGCTGCGCGCAATGGTAAGCAGGTCGCGGTGGTGGTCGAGCTCAAGGCGCGTTTCAACGAAGAGGCCAACATCCATTTTGCCCGCGAGTTGGAAGAATACGGCATCCACGTCACTTACGGGGTGGTGGGGCTCAAGACCCACGCCAAGGTAATTTTGGTGGTCCGCCAGGATTACAACGGGCTGCGCCGCTACGCCCATATCGGCACCGGCAACTACCATCCGATAAACGCCCGTCTGTATGCCGACATGGGGCTGATGACTATCGAGGAGGCGATCGGCCAGGATCTGACGGAGTTGTTCAATTACCTGACCAGCGGTTATGAGCTGCGCCGTGCCTATCATCGAATCGTGCCCGCGCCCGCCCAACTCAAGGCCCGGCTGCTGGCCGATATTGAGGGCGAAATCGAGCGCGGCAGCGGCGGGCTCATCCAGATGAAGATGAACGCGCTGGAAGACGAAGACATCACGCAGGCGCTGTATCGGGCCTCGCAAGCTGGGGTAACGGTCGATCTGATCGTGCGCGATACCTGCCGGCTGCGGCCGGGGATCGCGGGCTTGTCCGAGAACATCCGGGTGGTCAGCGTGCTGGGCCGCTTTCTGGAGCACGGCCGCATCTATTACTTTCGCAACGGCGGCGCTGAGCGCTATTACATCGGATCGGCCGATTGCATGACGCGCAACCTGGAAAGCCGGGTCGAGGTGATGGTCCCGATCGACGACCCGCTGCTGATGCGTGATCTGCGGGCCACTTTGGACATTCATCTCAAACCGCTGCGCGGTTCGTGGGAAATGCGTCCTGACGGCAGTTATCTGCCGCGCGCGCCGCTAAGTGAACGGGTGAGCTGTCAGCAGCTGATGGCGGAATTCGTAGCTCGCCGCGAGCGGGTGATTCAGCGAAATCGCAAACGTCCCCGCATGGCCCGCCGCGCCGCCGCCCCTGACTGAGGTTCGGCGGTCGGCGTCGCGAGGGCACTCCCGTAATTGCCAATTTCGGCATTTGTTATAACGATGAGAACAAACCCATCATGCTGCACAAGGAAGCAATGGGGCCGGTTAATTACGTAGCTTCCGAAATGGAGCCGGGAAGGCGCTATTTGGGCGGCCATTCGGAAAAGACGGACGTGTACGCGCTCGGGAAGATTCCATACTGGACGCTCTCCCTGGCGGCTCATATTTGGCCGTGAGGATCATCGGGCCTCTCCGCTCACGGGGCTGCTTGGTGAGCAGCGCTGGAACCACGCGCACATTCTGCTTGATAAGGTGCTCGCCGAGGAACCGTCCGGCCGACTCAGGCTCTATGACTTTCACCGCGAATTACAAAAGGTAGGGGATCGCGCTATGGGGGATTACGCGCGCTCAAGCCATCGACCGGCATCAAGTGCAAGTTCTGCGGTGTCGGAATCAATGGGCGCATCGGCGAACAGGTGACGGATAGGGTTGTTTCACTGCGAAATAATAGCCGATGTGGCGCCCCGAATCAGATGGTCTTCGGTAACGTTACGTTTTGCGACAACTGCGGTCACTTAGAGTTCGCCAACTCTCAGCTGGTTTCGGGCGGCTGAGCCGGGCGTGCCTCAGTTGACGGCGGTTTGATGGGCGGCGGGAACGGCGGTGCTGCGGCTGGCAGAGACCAGCATCGGGCGCACCTGCTCGCCGTCTTCCACCGCCTGCCCCATGTTGATCGCCACCAGGTCGTTGTCCTGCAAGCCGCTTAGAATTTCCACGCTCTCGCCGTTGTCGTAACCCAGGGTGACCGGAGTCAGATGCAGGGTGTGGCCGCGGACGACCGGCAGAAAACTTTTGCCCTGCATGAACACCAGCGCGCTGTCTGGAGCCAGCGGCGCCCGCGCGGTGGCATGGATGGAGAACTGAATGTTGGTATACATCCCCGGGTAAAGTTCGCTGTCGCGGTTGGGCAGGTCGACTTCCACCAACATCGTGCGCGAGACGTCGGAGAGCATCTTGGAATGGCGGGTGACGGTACCCATAAAGCGCCGCCCCGGCAGTTCAGTGACGGTAACCACCGCGGGATCGCCGTTGCGGATGAACAGGGCCTGGCTTTGCGGCACCTGAGCGTAGATGCGCAAAGGTTGCAGGGTTGCCATCTCGAAGATCGGCGTGGCGGGCGTGTTATTGGTGGCCATCGGCACCAGCGCGCCGGGGTCGAAGTTGCGCGCGGTGATAAGCCCGCTGAAGGGCGCTTTGATGATCTCGTAGGCTTGCATGTCCCGGGCCGCCGCCCAGGTGGCCCGGGCCCGCAGCATCGCCGAACGCGACTCATCGGCGGTCTGCTGTGGCACCACCCCCAGTCGGACCAAGTTCTGGTTGCGATCGTCGGTCTGCTTCTGCAGCCAGTAATTGGCTTGCGCGTCGGCCACCGCCTTGTCGGTTTCGGGCGAATCGATGATAGCCAGCACCTGGCCGGCTCGAACCCGGTCGCCCTTGTCCACCTTGAGGGTCTTAAGGTAGCCGGGCAGCTTGGCGTAAACCGGAGTTTCGTTGAAGCCGGCCGAGCTGCCGGGAACCACCACGGTACGCTGGGAGGGGGTGAAACGGACTGGCACTACCATCACCAGCGGGCCCTTTTGCAGGCTTAAACCAATCTCTTCGCTCTGGCGGTGCAGTTGCGAATTACGCGCCAGCACCAGCCCGGCGGCGATCACCGAGATGGCCAGCACCGCCGCGCCGCCCAGGAACAAAGACAGCCCTCGTGGCCGCTTTGGGGTATATAGCTTGGGATCTTGCTCGGCCATTGGGCTCCTACACCCGCGGCATCAGGGCCGACCGCACGCGGTCGTCGCGTTCCTGCTTAGTTACCATCGCGCGAGAGAAAATCGAATAGACTGCCGGGACCACGAACAGGGTGGTCAGGGTGGCGCCGAGCAGACCGCCGATCACGGCGCGCCCCAACGGCGCGTTTTGTTCCGAACCTTCGCCCCATGCCAGCGCCATGGGCAGCATCCCCAGGATCATGGCCAGCGCGGTCATCAGGATGGGACGCAGGCGAATGCGGCCGGCCTCGATGGCGGCGGCGGTCGCGCTGTAGCCTTCCTCGCGCAGGTCGTTGGCGAAGGTGATGAGCAGGTTGCCGTTGGCCACCCCTACGCCTACCGCCATGATCGTGCCCATCAGGGATTCTACATTGATCGTGGTATGCGTCAGCACCAGCATCCAAAGCACCCCAGCCAAGGCTCCCGGTACTGCCATCAGAATGATCAGCGGCTCTAGCCAGGACTGAAAATTGGCCGCCATCAGCAGGTACACCAGCACCACCGCCAGAATCAACCCCAGCTCCATGGTGCCGAAGGATTCGGCCATCGCCTCACTCTGACCGCGGATGGTGATGTGGCTGCCTACCGGTAGGCGGCCCAGCGAGGCTATCGCTTTGCGCACGTCGGCCGTGGTCCCGCCCAAGTCGCGGCCGGCCACGCCGGCGTTGACGTTGATCACCCGGTCAATAGTGTAGTGGTCGATGACGGCGGGGTCCACCGAGCGGCTGAAGGTGGCGACGTTGCTGAGCAACTGCGGCTGACCGCTGCTGCTGCCCAGGGGCATGTTGCCCAGGGCGTCAACTGAATCGATCAGATGCTGAGGCGCCTGCGAGATCACGAAGTAGCTAGCCTGACTTATCGGATCGAGCCAGAAGTTGGGTTGCAGCAACGTATCGCCGCTCAGCGTAGTGAGCAGGCTGGAAGCGACCTGCTGCATCGTGATTCCCATCTCCAGCGCGCGGGCCCGATCGACGTGGACGTCGATGGCGGGATAGTCTAGCGGCTCGGCGATGCGCAAGTCGGTAATTCCGGGAATGCGCGCCATTTTGGCTTCCAGCTTGCGCGCCAAAGCGTAGTTGCTTGCCATGTTCATCCCGCCCAATTGCACGTTGATCGGCGCGGGCAGGCCGAAGTTGAGCACCTGGTTGATGATATCAGCAGCCTGGAACCAGCCCCGTACCTCGGGAAAACGCTCGGCCAGCATGCGCCGGATACGGGTTTCGCAAACCGCGGTGGGTAATTGATGGCCGCGGCGCAATTGGATGTTGATCTCGGCGTCTTGGGGCCCGACATTGTCGGTCTGGAAAAACGCCAGTTCGATCGCGAAAGGCAGTCCGATATTGTCGGTTACGTCAGTGATATCGCGCGCCGGAATAACCGTGGGGATGGCGTGTTCCACCGCGTCCACGATCCGCTCGGTCTGTTCGATCCGGGTGCCGGTGGGCACGCGCACGTGCAACTTCATCATCCCGGCGTCTACCTGGGGAAAGAAATCTTCGCCCACCACGCCGAACAGCACCATCGAGGCTCCGATCGCCACCAGCGAGTAGCACAGCCACACCCGGCGCGCGGCAATAAAGCCCGCCAGCCAGGCCCGATAGCGCTCGCGCATCCGATCGAAGCCGCGATTGAAGGCAGCGTGAAAGCGGCTCCAAGGGCCGGTGACATGCTCGGTCGCCTCCTCGGGCAGCAGCGAAGCCGCCATCGTGGTGACCAACGTGCGCGACAGCAGGTAGGAAGTTAGCATCGCGTAGGTCACCGCAAGGGCCAGGGGGGTGAATAGAAAGCGGGCCACGCCCTGGAGCAAGACCACCGGAAAGAACACGATGATAATGGCCAGCGTGCCGACCAGGGTCGGGGTGGCGATCTGGCTGGCGCCGTCGAGGATTGCTACCAGCAACGGCTTGCCCATCATGTGGTTACGGTGGATGTTCTCGACCTCCACCGTGGCATCGTCCACCAGCATTCCCACCGCCAACGCCAGCCCGCCCAAGGTCATGGTGTTGATGGTTTGTCCGGAAAGCTTAAGTCCCACGATCGCGGTAAGAATCGAGAGCGGGATCGAAATCACCACGATCACCATGCTGCGCGCCGAGCCCAGGAAAACCAGCACCATCAAAGCCACCAGCGCGGCTGCGATCAGCGCTTCCTGGACCACGTCCCACAAAGCGGCACGCACGAACACCGATTGGTCGAAGGTGAGCTTGATCCGAAAGCCCTTAGGTGCGGTGGCCTGGATTTCGGGCAACATCCGCTTGACCCCGTTGATCACGCCCAGCGTGGAGGCGGCGGCATGCTTGATTACCAGCAAAAAGGTCGCGCGCTTGCCATTGACCCGCACCACGTTGGTTTGCGGCTGATGGCTGTCGGTGACCGAGGCTACGTCGCCCAGAAACACTGGGGTCGGACCCTTGAGCCCGGGAACCAGCTTGATTGGCAGGCGGTTGAAATTCTTGACCTCGGCTGGGCTCATGTTGAGGTTGACGTCGAACTCCTTGTCGCCCATCCGTACCGTGCCCGAGGGGATGATGACGTTGCTTTGGGCCAGCGCCTCGCCGATATCTGCCGCGCCCAGACCATTGGCGAACATCGCCTGCGGATCGAGGTTGACCATGATCGAGCGTGGCACTCCACCCAAGGGCGGCGGAATCGAGGTGCCGGGAACCGTGAAGAGCTTGGTTCTGATGTAGTACAGGCTGTAATCGAACAGTTTGTTTTCGGGTACGGTATCGCTGGAGACGTTGAGGTGGGCGATTGGCACGTTTGCCGCGTTGTAATCGAGAATATTGGGCGGTTCCATGCCCCGTGGCATGAAGACCATGCTGGAGGTAGAGGTCGAGACCATCTGCGCGATCGCGCTGGGAATGGACACCCCGGGCTGAAAATAAACCTTGATCAATCCGGTCCCGGTCACCGCGAACGATTCGATATGGTCGATACCGTTGACGGTGGTCGAGAAGCCGCGCTCCTCCTGGGTGATGACCCGCCGTTCCATGTCCACCGCCGACAGCCCGGTGTAATTGTAGAGCGCAATCACAACCGGAATATCGATGGTCGGAAAGATATCGATATTCATCATGCTGAAGGACAGTGCGCCCAGCACCAGCATGATTAACGCCATTACGGCAATCGAAATCGGGCGCCGCAGGGCGATCTCTACCAGCCACATCATAAGGTGTTACCTCGGCGGCTCCTGACCGCGCGCGCGCGATCGTTGTAACTCGCGGCCACGGACACAGCTCGCGCGGAACAACCGAGCGATTGTAAACGCCCCGCATCGCTCATAAAAGACCTGCTGCGGTGTGTCGGGCTGGAGGGGCAAATCCCGCTTGGCGTCCAGCGCTGGTTCTCGAACGAATAACAGAGAATTGGCATGATAGTGCTTGTATTCAACGTAATTTGCTAGTTTTACGGCTATCACGCCAGCGAAACCAGCTGTTTATTGCATCGTGGACGCTAGCCGGCGTTCGATGGTGCGGAACGCGCCGCTTAAGGTCTGGGTCGGTTGTCGCTCGCTCTAAGAGAGGGGGGCGTCTACAATTAGCGCAATGAGGGTCACGGACTGTCATGATTTAAGCCGACGGCGGGAATTTTCCCAGCCTCGGCACCTTGGTCGCCGCCACGAGGGAAAGGGTCGGCTCTGAGTTCCTCCAATCAACTGCCCACGCCAACGCGGCCCGAGCCGGCCAGACAGCCGGCGCCAGGCTTCAGCGAAGGCGAACTGGCGGCGCTTGTCGAGCTACGTCACGGCGATCCGCACGCGCTATTGGGACCGCATCCCGTGCCCGGGGGAACCGTGGTGCGGGCATACTGGCCGGGCGCTCTATCGATCGATCTGATTTCCGATCACGACGCGGAGGCGCACCCGATGGAGCGCTGGCGCGACAGCGCTCTTTTTCAGCTCTTCCTGCAACGCCCAAAAGAAAGGTTTTCCTACCATTTGGTGGTAAAGACGCCCACCGGCAGTGAAACCACGCGCGATTGCTATGCTTTTCCGCCCTGGCTAGGGGAGTTGGATAAGTACTTGCTGGGGGCGCAGAAAGAGGAATTGCCTTACCGCAAGCTGGGGGCCCATCCGTGCGTTCTGGAGGGGGTCGCGGGGGTCGGTTTCGCGCTGTGGGCGCCCAACGCGCGGGCAGTCAGCGTGGTGGGAGATTTTAATCGCTGGGACGGCCGGCGCTGTTTGATGCGCAGGTTGGGGAGCACCGGCATCTGGGAGTTATTCGTGCCGGAACTGCCACCCCTAGCCCGCTATAAATACGAAATCCATACCCTGGCCGCGCTGCCGCGCGTCAAGGCCGATCCTTATGCCCAGGCGATGGAGCTGCCGCCGGCGACCGCTTCGGTGGTCTATCAGCCGAGCTATCAATTCACCGATCGTGACTGGATGAATGCGCGCCAGGGGCGCGATTGGCTGCATCAGCCGGTGTCGATTTACGAGGTGCATTTGGGGTCATGGCGACGGGTGGTGGAGCAAGATAACCGGCCGCTGAGCTATCGTGAACTGGCGCCTGCGTTGGCCGATTACGCGCTCGATCTGGGCTTTACCCATCTCGAACTGTTGCCGGTGATGGAACACCCGTTTAGCGGCTCGTGGGGTTATCAGGTCAGCGGCTACTTCGCGCCCACCGCCCGCTATGGTTCGCCCGACGATTTTCGCTACCTGGTGGACTATCTCCACCGGCGCGGGCTTGGCGTCATCCTGGACTGGGTGCCGGCCCATTTCCCCAAGGATGATTTCAGTCTGGGCCGTTTCGACGGAACCGCCCTGTACGAGCATCTGGACCCCCGCGAGGGCGAGCATCCCGACTGGGGTACCTACGTTTTCAATTACGGTCGCGATGAAGTTCGCACCTTCCTGATTGCCAGCGCGCTGTTCTGGCTGCACGAATGCCATGCTGACGGTCTGCGGGTGGACGCAGTGGCCTCGATGCTCTATCGGGATTATGGCAAGGGGCCCGGCCAATGGATTCCCAATCGCTACGGCGGGCGGGAGAACCTGGAGGCGTTGGAGTTCCTGCGCCAACTCAACGAACGCGCCTATGGGCTCAATCCAGGAATCGCCATGATCGCCGAAGAATCCACCGCTTGGCCGGGCGTCAGCCGCCCCACGTACCTGGGCGGTTTGGGCTTCGGGCTTAAGTGGGACATGGGCTGGATGAACGATACCCTGGACTATTTCAGCCGCGACCCGATCTATCGCCGCTATTACCATCGCCACCTGACCTTCGGTCTGCTGTATGCCTGGAGCGAGAATTTTGTCTTGCCGCTGTCGCACGACGAGGTCGTGCACGGCAAGCGCTCGTTACTGAGCAAGATGCCTGGGGACCGTTGGCAGCAGTTCGCCAATCTGCGCGCGCTGCTGGGCTACATGTGGGCGCGCCCAGGCAAGAAGCTGCTGTTCATGGGGGGAGAGATCGGACAATGGCGGGAATGGGATCATGACCGCAGCCTGGATTGGCATCTCCTGGCCGAGCCCGAGCATCGCGGCGTGCAACAATTGATGCGCGACCTCAATCGGATTTATCGCGCCCATCCGGCGCTGTGGGAGGCCGATACCGAGCCGGCTGGCTTTCGCTGGATCGATGCCGACAATGCCGACGCTAACTCTATTGCCTTTGCGCGCTTCGCACCCGCCAGCAATCAGGTACTGATCTGCTTGGCTAATTTCTCGCCAGTGGTGCGCAATCGCTATCGGCTGGGGCTGCCCAAGCCGGGTTTTTACCGCGAAATTCTCAACACCGACAGTCGTTGGTACGGGGGCAACGATGTTGGCAATCAGGGCGGCGTGCAGGCCGAGCAGATCCCCTCGCATGGCTTTCCCTATTCCGCCGAGTTCACTCTGCCACCGCTGGCCGTGGTCTGGCTATGTCCGCCCTAGCGGCTTACTCTTTCGGCTCTGAGCCCCGTGGCCGGCGGAGCATGTGTACAGGCGCTGTTCGTCTCAGCAAGCTCAAGCTTAACTGCACCGGAGGTGTCCGTATGGCTTATGTGGAACCAATACGCACGGTGGCGGGTGGCCCGGGCCGTTGGCCTCGGGTGATGATAATCACGACGGCTCTAGCGCTGCTTGGCGCTACGGGCGGCAGCACAGGGAGCGGGCCGATGCCGGAGGTAAAGGCGGTACTGACGCAAGCCATCGCGGTGCTCCAGGATACTCAGCTTCCGCTGGCACAACGGCGGCAACGACTGCGCGAATTAGCCGAAGCTCACTTCGACTTCGCTACGATGGCTCGTTCCTCCCTGGGCTACCATTGGAAGAACCTTTCGCCGCCTCAACAGGAGCAGTTTGTTGCGTTGTTTTCTTCCTTTATAGAGGATGCCTACCTCGACAAGATCCAGGGTTATGTCAATCTAAAGTTCGAGGTTGCGCGCCAGCGGATGAACGGGCCAGGATATGCCGAAGTCGATACCAAGGTAATCCAAACCCAGGGCAGCCCTATCAATCTGAATTTTCAATTAGAGAAGAAAAACGGCGATTGGAAGGTCTACGACGTGCAAATCGACAACATCAGCATGGTCGATAATTATCGCACGCAGTTCAATCATGTAATCAACGAACGCGGGTTCAACGTGCTCGTCAGCGACCTGCAGCGCAAGCAGCGTGAATTGGCCTCGCTACTGGGAAATACGCAAGCGGCCAACCGCTAAAGCCCGAGATGAACATGCCTGTGCAGCCGGCGGCGCCGACCACGGTGCCACTACTGGACCTAAAGACGCAATTTCGCTCGCTGCGCCCCGAGATTATGGCCGCCATCACGGCGGTGATGGAAAGCCAGCAGTTCGTCCTCGGTCCTCAAGGCGCGGCTCTGGAGCGGGAGATTGCCGCGATGGTTGGAGTGCGGGCGGCGCTGGGTTGCGCCTCGGGCTCCGATGCGTTGATGTTGGCGCTAATGGCAATCGGAATCGGGCCGGGCGACGAAGTGATTTGTCCGACCTTCACATTTGTGGCGACCGCCGGCGCGGTGGCTCGTCTGGGCGCGCGACCCAGATTTGTCGATATCGACCCGCTGACCTTCACCCTGGATTGCGCGGCAGTAGCCCAAGCCATCACCGCCCGCACCCGCGCAATCATTCCGGTGCATTTGTACGGCCTGACTGCCGACATGCAAGTGTTGGATGAAATCGCGCGGCGCGCGGGCGCGCGCTTGATCGAAGACGCCGCGCAGGCTTTGGGCGCGCGCTATCACGGGCGGGCGGCGGGAGCGCTGGGCGCGTTGGCGTGTTTGAGCTTTTATCCCACCAAGAATCTCGGTGGTGCGGGAGACGGTGGCATGGTGCTCACCGACGATAGCGTCTTGGCCGAGCGGCTTGCGATGATGCGCGACCACGGTAGTCGGCGTCGCTACGAGCATGAAATCGCCGGGGTCAACAGCCGATTGGATGAAATCCAAGCCGCGATTGTGCGCGTCAAGCTGCCCCGGCTGGCCGCTTGGAACCAAGCCCGAAGTGAGGTGGCCGCGCGCTACCGTGAGCTGTTGGCCGGCCTTGCGCAGGTGCAACTTCCCGTTGTGCCCTCTGGCTGCGAGCACGTGTATCACCAGTTCGCGATTCGATGCGCGCGCCGCGATGAACTGCGCCAATTTCTGCGCCAGCGCGGAGTCGCCAGCGAAGTCTATTATCCTATCCCGCTGCACTTGCAGCCCGCCTTCGCTCATCTCGGTTATCGCGCGGGAGAGCTTCCGCAGGCCGAAGCTGCGGCCCGTGAGGTGCTATGCTTGCCGATCTATCCCGAGCTTACCCCTCATCAGCAAGAGCTGGTGGCAGATGCGATCCGGCGCTTTTATGCCGGCGACTAAGCATCCATAGCGCTGCAAAGCCGCAAAGGTTTAACGTTTTCGCATAATAGGAACGGATTAAACGAAATTGTACGCAGCTTCGCTGATTTGTATCAATTACGACCTCTTCTCGGCCCTATTGACCTTTGTTCTCTCAACATTTTCTATTAACTCTTGACATCGGACCCAACCCAATTTACGCTTCTGCATTCGACCACTTCATTTAGTAGGTTGCTTAAAATCTTTGCTTGAAGAGCGAGTACGTCGGCCAGAAGGGCCAACACCATACGGGAGACGGTGCCATGGGGAATAAAGTGGCGGCGATGATCAAGGGCGTGGGTGAAGTGATGACGGTCAAGGATCTAAGCGGCTATCTGCAATGCAACCAATCGACCATTTATCGCTTGCTCAAGCGCAACGAGATCCCAGCCTTCAAGGTGGGCAGCGATTGGCGCTTCATGACGGAAGAAATCCGAAACTGGTGCAAACGCAAGATGACCCGCCCACTGAGGCGAGGCGGACTGCTGGAACGCGCCGAAGCAAACTGAAGCCGGGACTATATCCAACCTGAAAATCTGCCAACAGTTTCCAGACGGCCGCTGAGAAAAACTTCCTCCCTTCTCATCCACGGCAAGATTCGCCCGCCCGCTAGGCCTGTTCGCTCCTGTAGGTTGTGGGCGCTTCGTTAGTCGTGGCGTCGCGCCGGTAGTGACAATTTCTGGAGCACGCCTGTGCTCCTAAGTCAGAATTCTATTGCGTCCGAGCCTTTCCGGTTTCAGCGTCCGCCCTTACCAATGCACCCGCGGCCAGACCTTGCCAGCGCAGGCCTGAGAATTGATCTGATCGGTGGTGGCAATCTAAGGCAACTATGCGCCGGGTTATCGACCCTGGCACGCCAGGCCTCAAGGGAGAGCGCACAGGCTTCAACACTGGAACATCGGTTAAGCCTGCTGCTAAAGCGGTTTTTCAACGCGCGTGGGCACAGTCTACGCGCAGACTGTGCCCACGCCCGCGCCTGATGTACAGCCGCAGGGTTAGCGAGAGCGATGATTCGGATTGTGCGAAGTTCGCTCAGGTGGTCGAGGTGCGCCTTCTGTGGTTTCGCCGCCCGTGCGGGGAAAAGATCGCTATGCCTCGTGATCGCGATAGCGGCGCAGTAATTGGGTGCGCGACAACCAAATCTCCACCGGTGGTGCGCTGAGAGTCCTGCCTCGTTCCAGGCGGCGAATACCGTCGGGATGGTAGAGCGCAATCAAGCCGTTCATAAATAATCGATTGGCGCGTCGGCGCCAGGTGAGAGGCACTTGACGGCGATAAAAGCCTAGCCGCGCCGCGCCCGCGCCTAGCAGGGTGAAACCATATAGAGCCTCGAAACAGATCCCCTCGCGCATGGTCCAACGAGCCAGGGCGGCGAGGTCGCCTCGAAGCGCGGTCGCCACGAGCTCGCCAACTAACAGGGCTCGCAGGAAACGGAGGTTTTCGCAGTGCAATTCCCCGATGATGGCACCGGGCTTGATGGCGGTATCGTCGGGTAGGGTAAGGGCGGGTCCCCGATAGTGGATCAAACGTACCCGCAACAGTCCGGCCGGCGCCTCAGGAATTGCCTGCGAGGGCCAAACCTGCTTAGCGATCTGCTCCCACAGCCACCAGCCGGTGAGTAAACCGCTAGCCTTACCGGGGCGCGAGCTGGAAGCCACCAAATGCCAGAAACGGCGTGGCGTGAGGTAGGCCGCCGACTTTGCCCGGGACATGCCCGGCGTGCCATTGCCTTCAGCTCGACTGGCCGCCAGACTCGCCGGCCAGTACCAAAAGCGACGCATAGAGAGCCTCGCGCGAACGAGGATACTGACTCCAAAGCAACGTGGACCGGCGGCGGCCAGCGGCTCACGATCAAATTTCGCTTGTCTTCAGCGTCACCTCATTCGCTCGGCGGCGGATTCGCTCGGTCGCAGAGCGAGGCGACGGATGTTTTTAGTTTGCGGCAGCCGGGACTAAAGCTGAAGGATTAAAACCACCGCTTGCATCCCGGCTTGCGATGAGTGAAATCCGCACCCCCAAAGGCGCCTTATAGCAGCGCGCCGCGAAAAGGATCGTCACGCTGTGGTGGGTACTGAATCAGGTTGAGCGCCCAGCGCCGGCCTAGCCGCAGGGCCTCTTCAGCTCGCTGGCACAGCCGTTCACGATACAGCGTGTTCCATACGTAAACGTCCACCGAGGGCTCTTCGCCCAGGTGCAGGTCGATCATCCAGTCCTCGACCTGGGGTCCGCAGATCAGCAAGCGCAACAGCCGCCCATGGTCTATTACGATCCCGCTGGCCTGGCCCGGCAGACGGAATTCGTCTTTGATTCGCTTGATCAAATGCTTGGAATAATGCTCTTCGGTCATCGCCAGATACGACCACTGGCCGGGACTAGGATTGAGGGCGCGGGCGATGTTGAGGTTATTGTCGGTCAGGTGTTCTTTGGCCCGATCCTGGTCGTAATCGCGTGCCACGCTGTAGAAGCTCATCGCGACTGGGAGCTGGGCCGTTAGCTGAGCGCGCTCCTGGCGCGGTTTCTTAACTCCGCTTTCGACCCACCAGCGATCCTGGACGTTGGGCCGCGCCATCGCTAGCCTCGCCGGCAGCGTGCCGAAGCGCGTTTACGCGCGCTGCGCGCTTGTACCGCCGCCGCTCTGCGCTGTCCGCCGGTGGCCCTGCGCTCGCCCCGACGCCGCCCGGCTTGGCGCTTTACCCGCGCGGCGCGTAGACGCCGCGAGCTGCGCGGGCGCAGGCCGTGCACCATCCGCCGGGTAAAGGCGTCGGCTTTGCGTTCGGCGTCGGTCCAGAACAGATAGTGGCCCATCTCGTGATAGACGATTTGAATCCACATCCGTTCGCTGTTGTACACCCGACCTCGCTTCCAGTTGCTAGGATGGATGAAGTGAATCAGGCCGTTTTCGTAGGTCTTACCCGCTGTCTTACCCCAATCCAGATATTCGTACCATTCGATCTTAGGGCGTTTGACTGCGTAAAAGCGGCAGAAGGTTGAAATCGCGCGGTTGAACGCGCTGATTTTTTGGGTTTGAAAAAATTCGGTCAGATGGCGGTCGATGGTCCGGCGACACGCCAGAGGAGGTAGAATCATCCGCACTGGCTTTCCTCCGCAGGTTCCATCATAAAAAGCCCTCCCTCAACCAGTCAATCGGGCAAAAAGAGCTCAATATTGCTGCATTTTACGCCGACTTTCGGTCAGTCGGCGGCTTGAGTTCGAAGCTGGGGGCGGTGCTGTCCCGATAGCGGAGCGCGCGTCGTTTGCTATAGTTCGGTAAGCCATTTCGCATCCAAGGAGCGTCGCTCATGGCCGAGTTTTATACCCACGAGGGAATCAAAGCGTTGCGCAAACTGCGCCAACTCAAGCCAGAATTGTTCAAAAGCTTCGTGGATTTCGATGATGCGGTCTTCAAAGACGGCGCCATCTCCTCCAAGATGAAGCATCTGATGGCGATCACCGCTGCCCATGTCACCCAATGCCCTTGGTGCATCGACGTGCATACCCGTAAGGCAGTAAGCGAAGGCGCCAGCGAGGAGGAGGTCGCCGAGGCGGTATTCGTGGCGATGGCGATGCGGGCGGGAGCCTCGTGGGCCCACGGCTGCATTGCGATGCATTCGCTGGAGAGTAAAGATTAGTTCAACCCTTGCTACGCTTGTCCAAGAGGATCATGGAAGCAGTTCAGCCCGCGCGCAAAACTCGCACCATCGCGATCGGCGACCTCAAGGTCGGTGGTCAGGCACCCATTGTAGTGCAATCGATGTGCGCCACTCATACCCGCGATGTCGATGCTACCGTGGCGCAGGCCCATCAATTGGCCCGCGCCGGGGCCGGCATCGTCCGCATCGCCTTGGACAATGAAAAGGAGGTCGCCGCGCTCAAGGAGATTCGGGCGCAAACCAAGGGCATCGTGCTCTCGGTCGACCTCCAGGAAAACTATCGGATCGCCGATAAAGTTGCGCCCTGGGTGGACAAGATTCGCTACAACCCCGGCCATCTCCACCACATCGAGAAGCGCAAGACGATTGCGGAAAAAGTCAAATGGCTGGTGGAGGTCGCGCGCGCCCACAATCTCGCCATTCGGATCGGTGTTAATTGCGGTTCCGTGGCGCCGGCCTTTTTAGAAAGATATCCCGGTGACCAGCTCCAGGCCCTAACCGAATCCACCGCCTATCACTGCGATCTAATGGACGAGCTGGGCTTCGAGCGCTTCGTGGTCTCCATGAAGGACTCCGACCCAGCCAAGGTAGTGCTGGCCAACCGCCGCTTTGCCCAACGCCGTCCCGACGTGCCCCTGCATCTGGGGGTTACCGAAGCTGGCCTGCCGCCCGAGGGGATCATCAAGACTCGGATCGCTTTCGAGAAACTGCTGGCCGAAGGGATCGGCGACACCATTCGGGTCTCGCTGACCTTGCCCTACGAACGCAAGCACGAGGAAGTCGAGGTGGGCCACCAGATCGTTCGCGACGTGGCTGCCGGCCGCTTCCTGTCGGTGCCTGACGTCTGGCCAGGGCTCAACATCATTTCGTGCCCCTCCTGTTCACGGGTGGAGAACGAAAAGTTCGTGGAGTTGGCCATCCAGGTCAAGGAGCTGACCAGCTACGCTGCTGCGCATCGGGTCACGATCGCGGTGATGGGCTGCCGGGTCAACGGCCCGGGCGAGACCGACGATGCCGATCTGGGGCTGTGGTGCGGACCGACCACGGTCAATCTCAAGCGCAAGGATCGCAAGCTGGGCAATTTCGGCTACGACGAGGTGCTGGGGCGCCTGCGCCAGGAGCTGGACCAAATCATCGCAGCGGGCCCCCACTCATCCCAAGCTGACTGAAGCACTGCGCGCGAAAAAACCGGCCGGGCGCGCGGCCCGGCCGGTGAAACGCTTCCTAATGGTATTGCTAACTAGTCCAAGGTATGGACGCTGACCCTACTGGTATTGGAGGGATCCATCTCCAAGGTCTGCGCCACGGTTTGGGAGATTCCTCCTAGATCCAACGCCTTGTGATCGGCGCAAACCAGCAGGGCGGTGGGATGGTGCTCGATGGGAAAGGAGCGCAAGCCGCTGTTGTCCAGCGCCGTGGCGGCATTCTGGCTGCAATACTCGCATTCGAATCGGCCCGAGCCGACTACCGCCAGTTGGCGATCCATCCGGGCTACGTAAACACTGTTAGGATCGGCCGAATCGGTCTTGGCCGCGACTTGATCCAGAGCACTTACCCGCCCGTCGCGGATCTGAGCCAGGGCCTTGGGAACCGCCACCTCGCAAGCCACTTGGCCGCGGTTCCTGACGCTCGCACCGACCCACACCGCGGCACCGATCAGGAGCACGGCCGCGGCAACGCCGATCAGCGCTGAGCGAGCGGCACCCTTGGGGCCTACAGTGACGGCCGAGGCGGGCTCAAGCATATTTACGCGGGGCACATCAACCAGCGGCTTGTCCTTGTCCATCGGCGACTCCTGCACAGGAATCAATTGGGGTCATAATCAAGTTGATTATCATCGCCGCAAGCCAAGCCGTCAAGGAGCACGCTGGGCGAGTCGCCGCGGGCGGCTTGACATCCGGCGGGCCCGGCCTAATAAACGGTCCAGCACGACGGCTAAGAACCGCCGTTCGGTGAGCGCGGTGTCAAGCCTCCCTGCTGGCAGCGACATAGGAGAAAGAGGTGGCAGACATGAACCACAGGGTTATTGGCACGCTGTCCGTTTTCGCCGCCTTCATGACGGTTGCGATGGGGAGCGCTGGGAGGCAAGCCTGGCCAATGGCTTGGTGGGATCCGGGCCCCGCCGCGGCGGCCTCTGGGGGCGCGCCCGTGCTCTCGGCCAAGACCCCGGCGATTCCGCAGATCAAGGGCGGTCAGTTGTCGCAGAAATTCCTGGGCATTCTCAACACTATCCCCGGCGGCCCGATTGAACCCTGCACCTATTTGGAGGATCCCTATCCTTCCTACAACGGGGTTGCGATTGACGCCAAGAACAACCTGGCGATCATGAGCGATCCCAATTTCAAGAGCGCGCTGGTTTACGACCTCAACGTGGCGGCCCCACCCCGCGCGACCGGGATCACGCCGCGCAAGGCCTGGGTCAAAGGGCCGGCGACCTGGCTGTCCTTTGCCACCGGCATCGCTATGGATCCGGTGCGCCATCGATTTTATGTCACGGAGAATGATTTCGGCGACGATGTTGCCAATTTCCCATACGGCGCCAACGGTAATTATCCGGCCCGCGTGCTGGCGATTCCGCACGGCGCCTATGGAATCGGGCTGAGCCAGCGCTATCAGCAAATCGCGGTTGCGATCGAACACAATGCGCAAATCGCCTTCTTCAAGCTCGACGCGCAAAACGCCGATCCCCCGCTGCGTGAGATCCGCGGGATGCATACCAAGCTGGCCGATCCCCATGGCCTGGTGTGGGACGAGGCGCACGACGAAATCGTGGTGGCCAATTACGGCAATTGGTCGCGCGGCGAATGGGACCCCGATTACAACGGCGGTGGCCGCTACTATCCGCCCTCGGTCACGGTCTATCGCGACGACGGCAAGGGCGACGTCAGTCCGATTCGAGTAATCCAGGGCAATAAGACCCGCTTCAACTGGCCCACCGGGGTCGCGATTGACGACAGCCACAACGAGCTGTTCGTGACCAACGAGGCCGGCGACCAGGTGCTGGTCTTCTCCCGTACCGCTACCGGCAACGTGGCCCCGCTGCGCGTAATCGCCGGGCCGCATACTCTGCTTCTGCACCCCATGGGCGTGGCCTACGACCCGGTGCACGATGAGATTTGGGTGGCCAATTATGGCCACACCGCCGAGGTCTTCGCCCGTACCGCCGCCGGTGATGCGCGCCCGCGGCGAGTGATTCGCAACGCGCCGGCGGGCACGCTGCGTGCGGGCTTCGGCGGTCCCACCGCGTTGGCCTACGATTCCAAGCGCGATCAGATCCTGGTGCCCAATTGAATCAGTGATCCGCGTATCGCGGCATTTGCCCGTGAGGCAAGTGGCAACGTCGAGCCGGCCCGCGCGATCGAGGGGCAAAACACCAAGCTAACTCGGGTCGCCCACGGTATCACCTACGACCCGGTTCACGATTTGATTATCGCCAGCGAACCGCTGGCCAGCTCGCTGGTGATCTTCAAGGGCGGGGCCAACGGCAACGTCGCCCCCTTGCGTGTGATCCAGGGGCCCCACACCCAACTCCATCAACCTTGGGGCGTGGCGGTGGATCCCAAGCACAACGAAATCTGGGAAGCCGATTACGGTAACGCCCACGTCGCTGCCTATCCTTTGTTCGGCAACGGCGACGTGGCCCCACTACGGGTAATTTCTAGCAGCAAGGCCGGGATGCGGTTGGATTCCGGGGTGGCGGTGGACCCCGACCGCAATCTGGTGGTGGTGGCGGCGCGCGACGCGCACTATCGCGGCGCGATCTATATCTTCAACCGCACCGACAACGGCGATCTGCCGCCCCAACGAGTTATCGCCGGTCCCACCACCGGCATCCTCGGCCTGTGGCATGTCCAAACCTACGGCGGTAAGATTTATGCCGCCGTGTTGGAGATGAACTACCGTCCCCCTTACGATCCCGCGGGTGACGCGCCGATGCCTGGCTGCAAGGGGCCAATTTCGGAGTTTTCTCCCTCGCCGCTGGGCTTCGTCGGAGTGTGGAACATCACCGATAATGGCGACGTCGCGCCGCGCGCGATTATTCGAGGTACCCAGACTCGGCTTTCCAACGCGCTGGGCTTGGCGCTGGATCCGCGCGACGGCGAAATTTTCGCCAGCGGCGCCGGCAACGCAGTGATGGCATACCTGGTGCCGGCATTCTTTTGAGCCCGGCTGGTGGTCGCCCAAGAATTATCGGTTTGGTGTCGCAGGATTGCGCTGCCGGCGATGGCCGGTCCTGTCGCAAATCGTTACAGGAGTATGTGAATTCGGTTGAGTACCAAAAAGAGCAAGGAGGTCCCCACACGTTCCCCGCAGCCCGCGCCGGGGCTGCGCCGAGCAATCGGATTGGATACGGCGGCGGCACTGGTGGTCGCCAATACCATCGGCAGCGGGATCTTTACCACCTCGGGCTTCGTGGCACGCGACATTGGCTCCCCGGCCTGGCTGTTGGGGTTGTGGATCGCCGGTGGCCTGATCGAACTAATTGGCGCCTTGTCCTACAGTGAGTTGAGTGCCGCGATGCCCGAGGCGGGCGGCGAGTACGTCTATTTGCGTGAGGCCTATGGACCTCTGGCCGGCTATCTCAGCGGCTGGACCTCGTTTTTTATCGGTTTCAGCGGCGCGATCGCCGCCGCAACCCTGGCCTTCGTGGGCTACCTGCACCATTTCGTGAGTTTCGTGGGACCGTCGGAGAGTCCCGGCGGCAAGGGGCTGGCGATCGTCATTCTGGTCCTGCTGACCACGGTCCATGTCATCGGCCTGCGCTTGGGCGGGGGCATTCAGAAGGTTCTAACCGGCGGTACGATCGCCGGGATGGCGGTGTTGATTGTGGCGGGTCTGACCAGCGGCCACGGCAATACGGCTAACTTCCATTCGGCGATTCCGGCCCAAGGCAATGCCGCCGTCTCACTCATTTTCATCATTTTCGCTTACAGTGGATGGAACGCGGCGGCCTATGTGGCGGGCGAGGTCACAGAGCCGCAACGCACACTTCCACGCGCCCTGCTGGCCGGAATGGGCGTGGTGATCGTGTTGTATCTGGGGATGAACCTGCTTTATCTCTACGCCCTGCCGATGAGCGCGATGAGCGGAGTGCTGGCAGTGGCTCAAAAGGCCTCGGTCGGCTTGTTCGGCGGGATCGCGGCTCATTGGATTACCGCGCTGCTGGCGCTGGCGATTCTGAGTTCGGCCAGCGCGATGGTGGTGGCTGGGCCGCGGGTGTACTATGCGATGGCGCGCGATGGGGTATTTCCCGCCCTCGTTGGCCTGGTCAGTCCGCGCTTTGGCACCCCGGCCCGGGCCATGATCCTGCAGAGTGCGTGGTCGGTGGTCCTGATCCTGTTCTTCGGCACCTTTGAGAAAATCGTCATCTACACCGAATTTGCGGTCGTGATTTTCTCCGGTCTGGCGGTGGCCTCGGTAATCGCCCTGCGTTTGCGCAAGCCCAATCTGGCGCGGCCTTTTCGAATTCCCGGCTATCCCTGGCTGCCCGCCTTTTACGTCTGCGCGATGGCCTGGATCGCGATTTACACTCTGTTCTCGCGTCCCGAGGAGGCAATCGTTAGCCTACTGGTGGTCGGCTTCGGACTGCCCTGGTACTACCTCTCGCGGGGCCGCGCCCAGCGCGCATAGGTTTTCTATCACCGAAGGAGGGTTGTTTGATGGCGAATCGGAGCTTGGGTTGGAGGATTGCGCCGCGCCTACTTGCGCTGGCTGTGGTGGTGGCCGTGACGCTGGGGGCCGGCTGGTCGTGGGCTCAGCAGACCACGATGCCGCGGGCCACCGGTCAGGTCCCGCTGCAGGCCCGCATCAAGATGCTGGAAAATCCGCAACGCGACCAGACGCAAAAACCGGTCGCGGTGCTCAAGGCGCTGAACCTGAAGCCGGGCATGACGGTGGCCGATATCGGGGCGGGCTCGGGCTATTTCACGCGCCGTTTCGCGCGGGCGGTGGGGCCGACGGGCAAGGTTTACGCGGTCGATATCAGCAGTGACATCCTGGGTTACGTCAAGGCGCGCGCCAAAAAGGAGGGGATGAACAACATCCAGACCGTGCTCGACAAGCCCGATGATCCGATGTTGCCGGCGAGCTCCGTGGATCTGGCCTTTCTATCCGACGTTTCCCATCATATCGACCATCGCACCGCCTTCTACACGAAGATTTACCAGGCACTCAAGCCCGATGGGCGGATGGCGATTATCGACTTTCCTCCGCAGGCTCACAATAAGGGTTGGTGTCCTCACCAGACCAACGAGCTGGTTCCAGCCTGGGAGAATATTCGCGAAGCCCAGGATGCCGGCTTCAAATTGGATCGCACCTACGACTTCCTCCCCCATAGCTATTTCCTGGTCTTCGACAAGGGGGATCAATGGCCCGCGGGCGCGCAGGCGGTGGGCAAGTAGTTTTTCGCCAAACCCGCGGGCGAGGATCGGCGATTGCGCCTCGCCCGCGCTCCGGCGCGAGATTGCGCTCGGCGGGTTGGCGAGCGCGCTTTTCGCACTCGCCTCGCCGCCCAAAGGAGAACGGATGCGAGCTGTGAACGGAACATTTCAAGGTTCAGCCGAGTGAGTGTTTCGGATGCATCGCGGTGGGAGGCTTGACATTTCAGAGCCTGAGCTTCTAAGGCGAGCCGTGGCGTGAGCTTCTCACAGCGTTGAACGATCAGCCTCAGGACTGTGGCGACTATTGGCTGTTGAAAGAACCGGCCTTTGCTTTTGACGATGAGGTCAAGCGCCAGCTTGAGGGATCCGTGGTCGAGAAGCTCAGCAGTAGCAAGGTCTTCCTTACGGTCAAACGCTCCGCGCCGCAGTCTTACCATCCGCTCCGGGACGGGCGGAAAGAGCGGCTGAAGGTTACATATTTCCAGGCGGGCCTTACGGTCTGGCTCGGAATTCCAGAGTTTAATGACGCGACGCTCCTGATCGGCAGGCGCGACGGGAATCGCACACATCTGTTGCCAGTCGCGCTGAGGCCAGGATTTCAAGGAAGTGTCAGCCAGCTATGGTCAAATTCAGCCGGCTTGGAGCAGGACATCCGGCAACGACTCGACGGCGTGGTATCTCGCACGGTCGAGTCGCGGCAATGGTCGCTCGCCGAACGGATCGGCCTTGCGGCTAAGTTCGCAGGGAGACTGAAGCAGAACATCGATTCGCACGAAGGGGATTATAAAAATGGCCGCAAACCACCGCGGTATTGGCGCGTAAACTCGGGCGTGGCTGCGTTTCTTGAGGCTTGCCGGTCGCGCCTTCATCACGTTCGCATGCATCAGTACGTTCGGGCAATCGAATCGTTCCTGCCGCCCGACGCATGGGGCGAAACGAAATTCGCAAATACGATCGGGATTCTCTGCGAGTCCGGGGCGATTGAAAGCCTCAAAGAAATTTACCGATTGCGCAACAAGGCGGAGCACCATGAGTATTTCGAGAATGCGGAGCTGTCTGGTTCAGTTCCTGAGGAAACCGCGTGGTTGCGCGTGTGGCAGGCTGAAGTCCTTTGTCTGGAGCTTTACAGACTCTTTTTCACGCAGAGCGGCAATTTCCTATGCGCGTATTCGGACTCCAGTTCGATTAAAAATTTCTGGGCAAACGGCGCCTCGCGGGCTGAATGGGGTGCGCCGCTTCACTTACCGAGCTAATTACAGGGGAGTCTCTGGCCCGGGATGGCAGGGACTAGCAAAGGTACAGCGGGTACTGGAGGGCGGCGCTGCAGGACAACGGAACGCCCAGCTGTTCGAGTTGATACTCGATGCGACTTCCGTCCAAAGATTCGCCGCCTGCGCCACCTCCGGCTGCAATCGCTAGACCTGCGGCGCATGGCTTAACCGTATCAGCCCCGACGTAAGGCTGCGCTTGGTTTCAGTGGCGCGCCAAGGTTCGCCAAGCCCTCCGAGTTAGCTATGTGCAACACCGGGCCCGGATGTGAGCCCGACGCGGCGCAATTTCACCGGGCGAGGCTGTTGCCAAGCGTTTTCTCTGCAACCCGTCGACCCAGTGCGAGCTACAATGACACTTACTCTCGTGGCCCGAGTGAGGTCATCAGGTTAAGCCATCATGGTAGCCAATCATAATCAGGATGCGGCGGACGAGCGTTCCAAATTGCTGGAAACCGCGGGCGAGCTTTACGCTAAGCTGGTTACCGCTGAAAGCGCGCAGCGGGTGCAGATTGAAGCCTGGCATCGCCGCGCCGTCCTGATGCGCTGGCTCAACGTGGTACTTTCCCTGCTTACCACAGCCGCCATCGTGATAGCCCTGGTGCCGCATTGGCCCTGGTCGGCGCTGGCCGCGGTGGTGCTGACCTTTGTCACCTCCGGCACGTTGTTGGCCCAAATCGGCTTTGATCCTTCGCGACAAGAACTGGAATACCGGTTAGCGGCAGGTCGCCTGGCGGCCGAACGCAGCCGTTTTCTGATGGTGATTGGCAAAATCAGCACTCCCACCA
Source organism: Candidatus Binataceae bacterium (assembly GCA_035294265.1). Classification (NCBI taxonomy): domain Bacteria; phylum Candidatus Binatota; class Binatia (SeqCode); order Binatales (SeqCode); family Binataceae (SeqCode); species Binataceae bacterium (SeqCode). Next base: position 2,679 of record DATGLK010000057.1, on the reverse strand, counting down.
CTGCGATCGAAGAGGCCCAACGTGAGGTGGAAACTTTGGCTCGGGAAATTGCCCTGATCCAGGGCTTGATGCGGGAGCCAAGCGGTCGCGCCCATAAGCGCGCCAAGGCCGCCGTCAAGCGCGGGGATGAGAGCGCGCTGTCGCGCGAGGAAATCGATCGATTACTGCCTGAGGCGCTGCGTGTGCACCCCAGCGAAGCTTTCCGTCGCCCAGAGCCGCCGTTTACGATGCCTGAGCAGGGCGCCCATCAGCATGCGGCCCAAACCCAAACCATTGGTCCAACTGAAGCTAAACCGCAAACGGATTGTTGATTACGATGGTAGCCTCGCGGGCCGCGCCCGTGCCTATCATCGCGATCGGTACCCCGGTTAGTTCGGCAATCCGATCGAGATAACGGCGGGCGTTGGTGGGCAAATCGGCCAGGCTGCGAACCTGATCGAGGGATTCATGCCAGCCGGGCAATTCTTCGTACAGCGGCCGCACCCGATCCAGCAGCACTCGCCCCGGCGGCATCTGCTCGTAGCGCTGGCCTCGATGCTCGTAAGCGATCGCCACCTTGAGCGGGTCGATGCCGCTGAGCACGTCCAGCTTGGTCAGCGCCATCCCCCACGCTCCGTTGAGCCGGGCGCTATGGCGAGCCAGCACCGCGTCGAACCATCCGATTCGGCGCGGGCGACCGGTAGCCGCGCCGAATTCCTCACCCTCTTCGCGCAGGCGCTGGCCCAGCTTGGTTTTGATCTCGGTGGGGAAAGGACCGCCGCCGACGCGCGTGGTGTAGGCCTTGCTGATTCCCAGCACCGCCCGCAAACGGTCGGGAGGTACGCCGGTGCCGGCGAACAGGGCGCTGGCCAGACAGCTTGAGGAGGTGACGAAAGGATAGGTGCCATGGTCAATGTCCAGCATCGTCCCGTGCGCACCCTCGAACAGCACCTTGCGTCCGGCCCGGATCGCTTCGTCCAGATAGAGCGCGGTATCGCACAGATGGGGTAGCAGCCGCTTGCGCGCCATTCGTAGCTGCTCCAGCAGGTGGCGGCCATTGACCGGCGGCGCCTTTAGCACCGCCTTGAGATAGGCGTTTTTGTCCGCTAGGTTGCGCTTAAGCTTTTCTTCCAGCTTCTTAAAATCGAGCAAATCAATCAGCCGCAAACCGATACGGGCGGCCTTGTCCTCGTAGGCCGGGCCGATACCGAAGCCGGTGGTGCCGATTGCGGCCTTGGCCAAACGGGCCTCGCGCGCCCGATCGATCGCGCCGTGATAGGGCATCACCATGTGGGCGTCGTAGCTAAGCTTCAAGCGCTGGGGGTCGGTGAGCAGGGAGTGAGCGCGCAAGTTGTCCAGCTCACCTATCAGCGCCAGCGGATCGACCACCGTGCCGTTACCAATCACGCATACCGTATTGGGATGGAGCACGCCGGCGGGGATTTGGCGCACGATCAGCTTGCGGCCATTCACCACTAGGGTGTGGGCGGCATTGTTGCCGCCGTGAAAGCGCACTACGATTTCGGCGTCGGCGGCCAGCAGGTCCACGACCTTGCCTTTGCCCTCATCGCCCCACTGGATCCCAACCACAGCCACGGTATTCATTGGTTCAGTACGATCTTCCGCCCGTTGGCGCGCGCACGCCCGCGTGTCGCCGCCAGCTTCCAGGGCGGACGGGCGCAGGTCGGCGGCGCGGGTTTTAAAGCTTGATGAGCGAGGCCGAGATAATGGCCGGCAGGGTCTTGATCTCCTCCAACACCGCCTGGGGAGCTGGGCCGTCGATATGGACCAAGCTCAGCGCCCGGCCGCCAACTTGGTCGCGATCCAACTCTAGGCCTGCGATATTGATATTGGCCCGCCCCAGCAAAGTGCCGATCGCGCCCACTACCCCAGGCACGTCGCGGTTATGCAGCATCAGAAAATAACCCTCAGGTACCGCCTCGAGATGAAAGCCGTCGATCTTGACCAGCCGAATGGCGCGATTGCCCACTACCGCGCCGCCCACCTGATGGCTGGTGCTATCGGTGGCCACAGTCAGGGTCAGGGTGTTGATGTAATCGGTGGTATCGTGGGAGCGGGTTTCGCTAACCCGCAAGCCGCGCTCGCGAGCGATGAAGGGCGCGTTGACGAAATTGAGCGGCTCGTCCAGGAAATTGGACAGCAGCCCCTTGAGCACCGCGGCGGCGATGGGCTCGCCGTGCAGATTGGCTGCCTCACCGCCCAGCTCCACCGTGACCTGGGTGGGTGGCGCGGTCATTAACTGTGCCGCTAGCTTGCCCAATTGCTCGCCCAGGCGCAGATGGGGTTCAAGCAGCTCATATTCCTTGGCCGAGAGGGCGGGGATGTTGACCGACTGGCGCACCGTGCCGTGAAGCAGGAAATCGGCGATCTGTTCTGCGATATCCAGGGCCACCTGCAATTGGGCTTCATCGGTAGAAGCGCCCAGATGGGGCGTGGTCACTACCTGGGGCAGGGCGAGCAAGGGATGGTCCGCGGGCGGCGGCTCCTGGACGAAGACGTCGAAGGCTGCGCCGGCGACCTTGCCGGCCTTGACCGCAGCGGCCAGCGCCAGCTCATCGACAATGCCGCCGCGTGCGCAATTGATAATCCGCACCCCTGGCTTCATCTTGGCCAGCGCCGCTTCGTTGATGATGCCGCGGGTTTCCGCGGTCAACGGGGTGTGTACGGTAATAAAATCGG
>DATGLK010000056.1 GCA_035294265.1 Candidatus Binataceae bacterium | reverse complement strand
CGTCCACCACCGCGACTCCGCCTCGCTCCACTTCCGCCACGGCTTCGCGCAGCGCCAATCTACATTCGCTCACGCTGGTCACCGGCCCGCGTCCCCACGCACCAAACCCGCGCGCGATGGTAGCGTAGTCGATCTCTGGGTCGAACATCGCCACCCCGATCCAGGCGTTTTCCACCGGCCGCTCGCGCATTCGCGCGACCCGCCGCTGATGGGCTTCGTCGTTGCCAAAAGAGCGATTGTTCCCGATCACGGCTAGCATCGGGATCCTATAGTGGGCCGCGGTCCATAACGCGCCGGCCGCCATCACCATGTCGCCGTCACCGATAATCGCCACCGGGAACTGGCCGCGTTCGTGCGCCGCCAGCGCCGAACCTAGCGCACCGCCGGGGCCGTAGCCCACTCCGCCCCCACCGCTGGTGCTGACGTAGTCGCCCACTGCCTTGACGTCCCACACGCCCTGCGGCCAGCCCTGTAAATTGCGCCCTGACAACACGCAGGAGCGGCCGCGCACCGCCTCCCAGACCAGATCGACTAGATGGGTAGTGGTAAGCTGGCCCGCTTGGGCGCGTTGGTTGGCCTCCTGACGGAAGCGCTCCGCCAAGACATTGTGCCGGCGCACGATTTCGCTCGTTCGCTCGCTGACTCGCGCCGCCGTGCCGGCGCCCTTGAGCGCCTTGACCGCCGCCAGCAATTGGGTAAGGCCCACGACCGGATCGGCCAGCAGTCTAATGTCGGTGGGCGAGGTCTCGCCGCCGTAATAGGCCCACGAGTCGAAGGCCAAATCGTTGACCGAAAGATCGATTACCGTACGATCGGCCGGCCATTGGCTCCCACGCCGGCCTTCTTCGTCGGCGTAAAGACCCAGCGCGGCGCCGATATCGTGTACGTCGACCATCAAAATCGCGTCGGCCTGCTTCAAGACCGTATTGTCGCCGCTGAGATTATGCTGATGGTTGGTGGGAAACGAAATGTAATTGGGATTGTCGATATAGGCCGCACCCAGAGTCTCAACCAACTCGACCAAAGGCCCGGTGGCAGCCGCGCGATAAGAAAGATTGCCACCCATCACCAGCGGAAACCGCGCCTCCCACAGCCGCTTGGCCGCGGCCTCGATTTGCGCAGGCGCCGGCCACAACGGGGCCGGTGGCGCAAAGCGCGCCAAGCTCAGATCGGGCAGTGTCAACGAACCCTCCACCGGCTGGCGCTGCAACTCTTCATCCACCGAAATATATACCGGCCCGTAGGGCGGCGTGTTGGCGATTCGATGACCTCGAATGATAGCGTCGATGATGGCGGCCGGCGTAGTCGGTTCGTCGTGCCATTTAACTACCTGGCGCACCAGATCGCCCTGAGTATTGGCGGTGTGGACAAATTCAATGGGCCGGCGCTTTTTGGGATCCATCGGACCGCTGCCACCCAACATCAGTAACGGTACCCGGTCGCACCAGGCATCGAACAACCCCATCACCCCGTGCATTACACCGACCAGATCGTGCAGAATTACCAGCCCTGGCTTGCCCGATGTCTTGGCATAGCCATGGGCCAGGGCGACCGCGATTTCCTCGTGGGTGCAGTTGAGCATCTGGGGGGCGCGATTACCGCGATGGTTGACGATCGAATCGTGCAGGCCGCGGTAGCTGGCACCCGCGGTCAGCGGTACCCATTGATAGCCCAATGCGCCGAGCAAATCCGCGATCAGGTCGGAGACATATTGGGGCTTTGCGGGGCTGATCCCGGCCGGAAGTTCGATTTCCATCGTTTTCAATTTGCGTTCGCTCATCGCCGCGTCACCTTTCACGTCGCCTCTTTGATGGCGCGCAACCGCGCACCCGCCGCGACAATAGCAGCAAGCTTGCGAACCTGCCTACACCCCCGTAACCCCACGACTGGACCACGCACTCAGCCTATGGTTAATTTACCGGCAGCATAAGCGCTTTCGGACAGGAGGCTTGAAAAATGGCGAATCGACTGGAGTTGGTAGAAAAGTACCTTGCCTCGTTGCGCCCTGCCGGCGGCGGCGCGGCCACCCCACAAGCCGACCTGTTGGCCGAGGATGCCGGCATGGAGTCGCTTAATTTCACGCTTTCCGGACGCAATGCCGTGTTGGAGCGGATGACGGGGACGGACAGCGGCAAGATTTTTCGCGAGGTCACCTGGAGCAAGCCCGAGCCCTTCGGCCCCTCTGGCGAGCAAGTCCGGATCATCGGCCGGACAGCCAGTGGCATGGGCACCGCCTTAGTGTTTCATTTTAAGGGCGACACCATTTCTCTAATCCAGCATCAGGCAATTACCGGCGGTGCGCGCCCACCGACGGAACTTAAACTGCCCCCCGAAGTCAAGGAGCTGGTCAATCACGCCCTAGCCACCAACCATCCGATCGCGGTGGCGCACACCGATGAAAGCGGCCAGCCGGTGATGTCCTTTCGGGGCTCGACCCAGGTCTTCAGCGACGACCAGCTGGCGATCTGGGTGCGCCATTCCGACGGGCGCTTCATCCAGTCGATCCAGAAGAATCCCAAGCTGGCGTTGGTCTATCGCGATAACGACAAGAAGGCAACCTACATGTTCCAGGGTCGTGCCCGTGTGGTCAACGATCCCAATATCCGCAAACAGGTGTACGACAACTCGCCCGAACCCGAGCGCAAGCACGATTTTGCCCTTCTCGGCACCCCGGTGATAATCGATCTGGACTCGGTGGAGGGATTCGCCGGCCTGGGGCCCAATGGTCCGATCAATCCGATTCGGATGCAGCGCGGCGCCAGCTCCCGCTAACCTTCATCTCCAAAGCCGCCCTGCGCCCGCGAGCATCGCGAGCCGCGGCGCCGGGCAAACCACCTAACCCAGGTGGGAACTTGCTAAGCAAGTTCCCACCCGACCTGTGACGAAAGGCTTCGAGTGGCCCACTACCCCATGATTTGCCATGCGGGAGAGATGGGTTTGGGGGTGCCATCTCTTATTCCTTCATCACGGTGGGCTGCGCCGCGCCTATCAAAACTCTTGCGGTTTGACGCCTTCCAAGGCGTAAAACGGGGCAGAGGTGCTCCAAACTAGCTTTGACTGAGGGATGAACCGTTGAATAAGGGGGACAGCCGCGGCGACCCGCGCCAGCGCGACCTGCGCCGAGGCGCGTAATGGCTGGCGCGGAGGAGCGTCGCGCTCAAAGTGTCGCGCTCAGAGACGGTCAGATTCTCGGGGGCATCGGAAGCCGTGGATGTACCGCCGATAGCGGAACAGGTGGCAGGGTCGCGACTGGCACGCGAGGGCGCGCGATGAATGATCGCCGACCACACAGACGGGCCTAAATCATGTCGCACGATAAAGCCGGCCACCACCAAGGTCAGCGCGGCCATTAACAGATAGCCCACGCCCAGCCAGAGATTCTTGCGTTTTGCTCGCCGAGCCACTCTTCCTGCTTTAACCTCCAAACCGCGCTGAGCGGCGGCTGCTATCAAACCTCCTGTTCCACCACCATCGCGATACCTTGGCCACCACCGATGCACAGAGTGGCGACGCCAAGACGCTCGCCGCGATCGGCCATCGCGTACAGCAAAGTGGTCAGGATCCGGGCTCCACTAGCACCTACCGGATGGCCCAGGGCGATCGCGCCGCCGTTGACGTTGACCCGGGCCTGATTTAGTTTGAGTTCACGCAATACACCCAGAGATTGGGCCGCAAATGCCTCGTTGAGTTCCCACAAACCAATCTCCTCGCGCCGCAATCCCGCCAGACTCAGTGCCTTGTCAACCGCTGGCACGGGGCCCATCCCCATGTAGGCGGGATCGACTCCCGCGGCGGCCCATGCACGAATCTTGGCCATGGGCCGCACTCCTGCGGCAAGGGCGGCTTCCCGCGCCATCACCACCACCGCGGCAGCGCCATCGTTAATTCCCGAAGCGTTGGCAGCAGTCACGGTGCCGTCGGCCTTGAAAGCCGGCCGCAAGCTGGCAATCGCCTCTGCGCTGGTCTGGCGCGGATGCTCATCTACCTTGAATTCGATCTTCTCCTTGCCCCGAGTCACGCTCACCGGAGTTATTTCGCTCGCGAATTTACCCGCGTGCAGCGCCGCGAAGTAGCGACTTTGGCTTTGCGCCGCGAACTCATCCTGCTCGCGGCGGCTGATCTGGTAACGAGTGGCGATATTTTCCGCGGTCACACCCATGTGAACCAGCGTGATCGGGCATTGCAGGCCGTCGGCGATCATACTGTCGAGCAAGGCGCCATCGCCCAACCGATAGCCGAAGCGTGCCTTGCGCAACAGGTAGGGCGCCAAGCTCATGTTCTCCATTCCGCCCGCCACGATCACCTGGGCTTCGCCCCCTCGAATCGCACTAGCCGCCAACGCTACCGCTTTGAGTCCCGAACCACAGGCCTTGTTGACGGTATAACTGCCCACCTGCTGCCCAACGCCGGCGGCCAAAGCGGCGATACGAGCCGGGTTGAGCCCCACGCCAGCGGATAAAACGTTGCCCAGGATCACCTCGTCTACGGACTCGGGCGAGATTTTAGCCCGCTCCAATGCGGCCTTGATCACCACCGCCGCCAGGTCGGTGGCCGGCGTCGCCGCCAGGATACCGCCGAAGGTCCCAATCGCGGTTCGCGTGGCACTAACGATTACTGCTTCAGGCATGAGACTTGTCCCTGGAAACCGGTTGGCGCTGGACTGCGCCGAAAATCAATCTAGCTTATTGCGCGTCCGCTTAGAACCGCCCGCACCCATTTGCCTGCCAACGCCAGGGTCGAAAGTTGGTCCAAGCCGTGCGTCCCGTTGTACCAGTCGATCCCGATGCGCTGGGTGGCCCGGCTGAGACTCGCAAGCCGAAAATACCAACGATGGTGCGGCCCGTAAAAGCGGCGCGCAGCGAAGTGCAGCCGCCGGAGCTTGCGCGCGATCGAACCCTGATGTAACCGCTGGTCGTAGTCGGCCAGCGCTTTCAAATCACCGCGCAGACGAGCGTCAATTGCGGCGGCGGCCAGTTTGCCGTGCTCGAAAGCGAAGGAGATCCCCTCGCCCATTAGCGGATCAATTCCAGCGGCATCTCCTACCAACAGCACCGGACCCGCGACAAAGCGATCGGCGGGATCGTACCAGCGAATGGGAAAGGCTTTGTAGTGCGCTCGCGCCCCGGGATCAATCGCAAGATCGGGAAAAGCTTCCGCCAGAGCCGCGAGAAGTGCGCGATTGGTTCGCTGCTCGCTGGTAAACTGCTCATAGATTCCAACGTTGAGATGTGGTCGCCCGTCGACGAGGCAGGGGAACGACCAGGAGTAGCCCGCGACTCCCCGCGCCACGCAGGTAAAGTCGAAGCGATATGCAGCCTGGGCGAATTCGACTGCGTCGCCGTTCGCCGGCAAGTCGAGCATCAGGGCCCGGCCCAGCGATCCACGCCGAGCGCCAAAGAGTTGTTCGCGTACCCGGCTACCCGACCCATCCGCTCCCACCATTATCGGCGCGCAAAATTCGCCGCGTTCGGCTCGCACCCTGGCCTCGCCAGCGTCGACCGCCACATGTAGCAAACGGCACTCCTCGACGATCTCAACTCCCGCGTCGACGGCGGCCCGCGCCAAAGACGCATCGAACTGGTCACGCCTGATCACCTTACAGAGCACGTCGTCGCCGGGCAGATCGACCCGGCCGGCTTCGGTGACGGCGATTCCGCGGCGAACCACCGCCGCGGGCACGTCGAGGTCCAAGCCCAGTTCGTCCAGAGCAGCCAAGGTCTTGGGGATCAGCCCGCCGGCGCAAACTTTGGGTCTTGGATGGCGAGCTCGTTCCAATGCGATGATTTTGCCCGCCAAGTCGGGCCGGCGGCGCAACAAATAAAGCGCGGTGGCAAGCCCAGCCGGCCCGGCGCCGGCGATTAGAACCTCACAGCGCCGTGTTGGCCCGCTCCCATTCCCATTACGTTCGCTCATTCAAGTAAAGCTTTGGGCAGTAAAACTCACGTCACAGTGTTGCATCACAAAATGACGACATCAGTCCGCGTTCGCGCTCGAACCGCGCTACAGGCTCTCTCTGCCCAACGGTAATGACAACAACGGGGAAGTAGCACGATGCGCTACTTCCCCGTCAACGGGTTCGTGGTGGGCGCGCGCTCAGCCCCCGGTCTTAATCACCGTGTAGAGCGATACGTCGCCACGCTGCACCAGCAGCAAGGCCGGCTTGCCCTGATTCTTGGCTTGCTTGGCCTTGGACATGAAGTCATCGATGGACCCGACCTTTTGATGATTGACTTCCAAAATCACGTCGCCCTGCTGCAAGCCTGCATCGGCCCCGGGGCTATCGGGCTTGACCTGGCGGACCACCACGCCTTTATCAACCGTGAGGTTGAACTCCTTCTGGATATCGGGGGTGATTTCACCGACCTGCAAGCCCCAACCCGGGCCACCCTGTTCCTCGCCCTGGGCGCTGGCCATCTGGGTTTCCTTGAGCTGGCCCACTTTGACCTGCACGGTAAGGTGACTACCGTTGCGGATGACTTCGACCGGGACGGTCTTGCTGATCGGGGTTTCCGCCACCAACTCGGGCAGCTCATGCTGCTCATGAACCGGATGGTTATCGAAATTGATGATAACATCGCCCCGCTTAAGACCAGCTTTGGCCGCCGGACTATCCTTCTCGACGCTGGCCACCAAAGCGCCTTCGGGCTTGGGCAGGCCGAAGGACTGGGCCAATTCGGGGGTCACTTCCTGGATTTCAACTCCCAACCAGCCACGAATCACCTTGCCGTGAAGCTTGAGCTGGTCCATTACCGCCTTGGCCAGGTCGATTGGAATCGCGAAGCCTATCCCGGCGCTGGTCCCAGTGCGGCTGTAGATCGCGGTATTAATTCCAACCACCTTGCCGCTGATGTCGAACAGCGGGCCGCCCGAGTTGCCTGGATTGATGGCGGCGTCAGTTTGAATGAACTCGTCGTAGTTGCCGCCCAGCGCACGTCCCTTGGCACTGACGATCCCGGCGGTCACGGTCAGCGAAAAGCCGAAGGGATTGCCGATCGCCACCACCCAGTCGCCCACCTCGGTCGCATCCGAGTTGCCCAGCGGTGCGGCCGGCAGCGGCTCTTTGGTATTGATTTTAATCAGCGCTAGATCGGTCTTGGAGTCCTTGCCTACCACCTTGGCGGTGAATTCGCGCTTATCCATCAGGATGACATGGATTTCGTCGGCGTTACCCACCACGTGGTTGTTGGTCAGGATGTAGCCGTCGGGCGACACAATCACGCCTGAGCCGAGGCCGTGCTCCTTGAATTCGTGCGGAGCCTGTCCAAAGAAGTGGCGGAATTGCTCGAATGGATTACCCTCGAACGGATTGAAGGGCATCGGTCCCTGGCCACCCCCCTGTCCGCCCTGATCACCTTGATCGCCCTGGTCGCCTTGGTCCCCAGGCCCGCCGAAGCCGAAGCCCTCGACCTTCTGTACCACGCTGACATTGACCACCGTCGGCATCACCCGCTTGACCAGCGGCGCGAAGGAGGAGATCACGCCAGGCCGTTCCGTGGGCTCGGGCTGCCCGGCTGGCGCCGGCGCACTGGAAGCCAATTGCTGCGGCGCGGTCTGCGCCACGGACGCCTGGGGCGCAGTTGGGTTGGAGCCCCACAACGAAAAGGCGCCCGCATCGCTCAGCGCCACTGCCACAATCAGGGCGCTGGCACCGACAACGGCCACCGTTAACTTGTACATGCGATTTACCTCGCGCTTCTTCGACATCGGACCTCGCTGGCTCGAACTCGCAGCGCCCCACGCCGATTACATTAGAACCTGAAAGATTCGACGAAGGGCAGGCCGTTCTATTCAAACCGTCGCCATCTTCGCTCTTCTGTTCCGCGCCTTTTTGGCCGGCGTAGGCCTTGCGGCGTTGCTGTCCCTACCAGTAAAAGACCCAGCCTACGCTCCCTATAGGCGCTCGGCAATCCGATCTTGACCGCCCTCGCTGGCTCGGCACGAACACTTTTTGCCGGCCTCGGCCTGTGACCACTTTGAGCAGTTTTGAACTCGGCTCTTGCTCCTATTCTACCGCGCCAATAGGATTTAATTGTTAGCCAAATTACCCCCGTAAATCATCAAAATTATGTTCGCGGTAATCGCCTGGCTGCTCTCCGGCCTGCTCTCATGGACGCTGCTTGAGTATGTCATCCACGGCATCCTCAGTCATCAGCTCCAGAGCTTTGTCACACCCCTGCACGCCGTCCATCATCGTGACCAGCACGCCGTCTTCGCCCTGGGGGCATGGCCGCCCGCGGTAGCTCTGATGGCGGCGATGGTGGTGGGATGGGGTTGGAGGCCGCTGAGCGTGTTCTACCTGGGCTTGCTGGCAGGTTTTGCCGGCTATGAGATAATTCATTACCGGCTCCATTTCGCCCGCACTCTGACGCCGTGGGAGGCGCGATTGCGGCTCCATCATCGTATTCACCATTTGATCAGTCCCAACCGCTGCTTCGGCGTCAGCACCACGCTTTGGGACTGCGCTCTGGGCACCGGTATCGGCGCGGCCGAGCGGCGCCGTTATGAAGTTCTGCTCGAGCTACCGCCCCTGAGCGGTCCCTCAAACCTAGGCCAATTGCTGGCGGAGTTGCGACCACGGGCACGTTGATCCATCCGCTCGCCGCGCGATCCAGCCGCCTCTTGTCACCGCCGGCAACCGCGCGGCAGTATGATTTGCTTCACCCAAACCCACACAGGAGCCGTCATGCCCTACTCCGACCTCGTGTTTGAACTCGACGATCGGATCGCTCACATCACGCTCAACCGGCCGCAGGCGGCCAATACCCTGAGCCTGGAGATGTCGCGTGAGCTTTTGGACGCCGCCATACACTGCGAGGAAGAGGGGGCCCGCGCGGTCCTGCTCAGCGGCGCAGGCCGAATGTTCTGCGCCGGCGGCGACCTGCGCAGCTTCGCTACCCGCCAGGGGATATCTCTGACCACGTACGTAACTGAGACCCTGACCGCCCTCCACGCCGCGCTCTCGCGCCTGACCCGGATGGACGCGCCCGTAATCGCCGCCGTGCATGGCAGCGCGGCCGGCGCCGGCTTCAGCCTGATCTGCGCCTGCGACCTGGTACTGGCCGCAACCTCGGCTCGCTTCACCATGGCCTATACTCGCTCTGGCCTGACCCCCGACGGCTCGGCCACCTATTTTCTACCTCGCCTGGTCGGCCTGCGCCGAGCCTTGGAGTTGACCCTCACCAACCGCGTTCTCAGCGCCCAGGAAGCTTGCCAATGGGGCTTGGTAACGCGCGTGGTGGGCGAGGACGAATTGCCCGCGGCAGCCATGGAGTTGGCTCAGCAGTTGGCACAGGGACCAACCGGCGCCTTCGGCGCCACCAAGCGCTTGCTTCAGCAAAGTTTCGGGGAGCGGTTGGAATCCCAGCTGGAAAACGAAGCACGGGCGATCCTCAAGGCCCTGGCCGGAGCAGAAAGCCGCGAGGGGATCACGGCATTTCTGGAAAAGCGCAGTCCCAACTTCAAGTAAAGATGGCAACCTTTGTTCTGGTCCATGGCGCCTATCATGGGGCTTGGTGCTGGGCCGCGGTAATCGGCACGTTGGAGCGCATGGGTCACCGCGCCCTGGCCCTGGATCTGCCCGGCCACGGCGCCAGCAGCTTCAAGCGCGCCGACGTCACCTTGCAGGTTTATGCCGACGGCTTGGTTGATTTTGTCGAGCAGGCCGACGTGCGCGAGCTGGTATTGGTGGCCCATTCGATGGGCGGCCTTCCGATGACCATGGCGGCCCCGCGGCTGGCCTCGCGTCTGAAGCGAATGATCTTTGTCGATGCGTTAGTGCTGCGCGACGGCGAGCGCGCCGCTGACCTTATCCCCCCGGCGCGCGCCCGCCTGCTGGAAGGTGCGCTGACAGGGCCCGATCGTTGCCTGCCGGTCAGTCCGGAGTTCATTGATCTCTTTCGCCGCAATTTCATTCAGGATGGCGCACCCGCGCTGCAGGACTTCGTAATCGCGGCGCTGCAGCCGCAGCCGTTGGCGGCCTATCTGGAAGCGGCAGACAACCGCGCTTTCTTCGAGCTGAAAGTGCCCACCGATTACGTCGCTCTGAGCGAAGATCTGGCCCAATTCCCCCGAAAATGGCATCCCTTTTATTCCTGCCGCTTGCGCAATCCCACCGTGAGCACTATTCAAAGCGGTCATGAAGTGATGTTTACCAAGCCAATAGAATTGGCCCAGACCCTGGTTGCGCTAGCGCGGCAGAGTTGAGCCAGGAGCCCCTAGCGGATGACCACGTTGCGCCGGCCGTCGTCTTGCACGCATTTGCCCAGGCTGAGCGCGCGGTACTGGGGGTCGTTGTCCTCGTAGAGCTTCATTACCAAGGCGCTCATGCCGACCTGGCAGGTGTCTTGGTCGACGAAATCATAGGCCTTGCCGTCATAGCCGCGGATGACAATTCCGGTCCATTTTTTCTTCGGCGAGTCCTTCAAAATCCTGCGCTCGCCGGTGTCCCGATCGACTCCATCCAGCGGCGGGATAAGCATCATCCATCCCTTGGTGCGTGGCACATAATCGCTTTGCGCCGCCAGGGTGGGCCGGGTTCCCGCGATCAGCAGCAAGCTACTCACTATTATGCTCAGCCACAGTTGCAATTCCACCGCCCTCCTTCCAGGCGTCGGCCTGCAAGCTCTTAGCGTGCCGCTAGGGTCAAGGCAAGCGCAGTCCGACGCCAATTTGTGCATACCTGGGCTTGCCCTGGGATGCTCAACCGCTATAACAGAACCCGTACCCAGGGAGGTGCGCGCGATGGCGATGGATGAGATAGCTCGTAAACGGCGCCAATTTCGCGATATCCTGGCTCGCCCGAAGCTGACCATGATGCCTGGTGGGTTCAGCCCGCTATACGCCCGGATGGCGCAAGAGATCGGATTTGAATGCTTTTTTCTGGCCGGCTCTCAACTGAGCGCATTTCTTTATGGCGTGCCGGACAACGGCATCATTGGGCTGCGCGATTTGGTTGACCATGCCCGCCACATGGCGGCACGCTGCGAGATTCCTATTCTGGTGGACGCCGACACCGGGTTTGGGAACGCCGTCAACGTCCATTTCTCGGTCCAGGAGATTATTCGCAGCGGTGTGGCCGCAATGCAGATAGAGGACCAGGAAGCGCCCAAGAAGTCCGCCACTTCGGCGGGCCGGCGCTGTATCTCACTCGAAGAGGCGATCGGCAAATACCAAGCCGCGGTGGCGGCCCGCAACGCGATCGACCCCGACTTCGTGATCTGCGCGCGCTGCGACATTCTGGGCGCCGAGGGCGGCAGCTTCGAGGAAACCCTGCGCCGTTGCGTCGCATATGTAACCGAAGGCGGAGCCGATTTCGTTTGGCTCAATTCGGTTCAGACCCGCGAGCAGTTGCGCCGCGCCTGCGCCGAAATCCCCGCTCCGGTACTCGCTATCTGGGGCGGCGACGAAGAGCCTCCCTCCAACGAAGAATATGAGCAGCTCGGCCTGCGCATCGCACTGTATCCGGTATGCGCCGCTACGGCCGGCCTACAGGGCTCTTGGGAGCTTTTGAGCGACCTTAACGCACGCGGCTCAGTGGCACTACGCGATTTCGACCGGCGCGCGGCCGCCAATCCCTGGGGTCGCCCCAATCAGCGCAAACTGGTAGGCGGCGATCAGATTCGTGAAATCGAGGAACGCTTCCTGCCCACCACCGCCCGGCGCGATTACGATCGCACCTGGGGACATAAAACGACCTATGTCGAGCAGCCTCAGAGCCAGCCACCCAAGGCCCGCCACTGACATAATACGTTTCAAATGACGCCCTGGGCGCGTTGCTGACCGACATCACCACGCGGCCTTGCGCAAACCGCTCTCAAGTTCTTGGTGGCGAATGTGCCCTAAGTAAAGCGAAAGGCAGGGGCACCGCCCATGAGCTCCTTGACTCCGCCATCGACCAGCAATTCCGCACCTTGCACATACGAGGCGTCGTCGGAGGCCACAAACAGCACAGCGTGCGCGATCTCTTCGGGCCGCCCCGCGCGGCGCATCGCGACCCCCGCCGCCACCCAGCGTTCCAACGCCGTCAGCGCCGCTTCGCCGCCGCGCTCCCACAGCGGCGTCATCACCACCCCGGGCGTAACCACGTTGACCCGGATGCGGCGCGGCGCCAACTCCGCCGCCAGCGTGCGCGCCAGCGATCGCACCGCTGCCTTGCTGGCCGCGTAGGCGGCAAAACCGGGGCGGCCGAGGTCGGCGAGTACCGATCCGATTAGCACAATGGCACCGCCGTCACGTAGCATGGACAACGCCTCCTGGACCAGAAAGAAGACCCCCGCAACGTTGGTCGCCATAACCTGGGCAAACATTTCGGGAGTAGTTTGTTCCACCGACGCATGCGTCACCAAGGCAGCATTGGCAATCACGATATCGAGACCGCCCAAGCGCTCGGCGATAGCCTCGAACATGGCGTGACGCTGGTCAGCTTGGCTGAGATCGGCGCGCAAAGCGATCGCATTGGGGCCCAGCTCCTCGCCCGCGGCCGCCAGCGTGCGGGGATCCCGCCCGCAGATCGCCACGCGCGCGCCTTCGGCGACGAACAAGCGCGCGATCGCCAAGCCGATACCACTATTGCCGCCCGTCACCAGAGCGCTCTTACCAGCCAGCTTCGCCATCTCGCCACTCTCTCCTTAAGGGCAATCGAACCGCTAGGCCTGATCATACGGAAAATCGATCAAATGGCGCTGGATGTCTTCGGCACCCGCGCGCGCTTCGGGCCGGGTCCATCCGTTGAGCGCCATCGCGATGAAAGGGAGATAGATGAAGATTCCAGCCCAGGCGATGGTAGCGGCGCCAATGCGGAACAGCATCACCAAGGCAAAGCTTACGATGCCCACGTACAAGCCAGGCCCTAACAGCCAGCGCCACTTTAGTCCTGGCCACACCCCCAGCGGTCTGCCCTTGGCGCCCGGCCATCCCGAGCACCAGGCGTCGAGGCGCTGAAAGATAGCCACTGCGATGGCGGCGACGAAAAACCATCCAAGGTAATTGCTGATTGGCACGCCAAAGTGCGGTCCGGGCGGGTCATACCAGAACAGATGCCCCAGGAACCATCGGCGACCCACCACGCTGAGCGGATCGACGACCATATCGACCATCACGGTGAGCAGCGCCGCCATCAGCCACACCCGCGGCGAACGGCGCAGCGCGCGGGTGTCCATGAGGCGCGGCTCGCCGCGCCGCCACAGGATTGGCGCGCTCACCAGCAGTGCCATGCTGTAGGCCGCAAAGGACAGGAACGTGAATGACAGCGAGTCCATGAAAGGTACTCCGGCCACCCACAACTCCCGACCTACCGTAGCCGAGTCGTAATGGTAAAGACCAAAAGGAAACCCGTTATGCACCGAACTCCATTCACAGGCCAATGCCACGCCATAGGTCAGGATGGTAAACAAGACGGTGGTGAGCAGGCCAAAGTTGACCACCGAAATGAACAGATAGGCGGCCAGGAAAACAAATACATAGGGACGCAGCGCCACCGTGCCGAGCAGCAGATGGAGCATCGGTCAGCTCGGCGCGGCGCCACTTTGCCGATAGTATTGGATCGCCGCACGCAAGGCGTCATCCAGCACGCCGGGCTGATAGCCCAACTCGCGCATCGCCTTGGCCGAATCGAAAAACATCCGCTTGTGCGCCATCCGCACTTCGGTCAGGCTGGCCCGCGGCGGGTGGCCGGTAAAGCGCGCGATAAGATCGGCACCAGCGGCGTAGCCGTACACCACCGGATAGGGCAAGCGCATATGCGGAGCGGGCACGCCGGAGAGGCGCTCCAGACGGGCAAAGAGCTGCTGGAGGGTGAGGTTTTCGCCACCCAGTATATATTTCTCACCGACCGTGCCGCGCTGCGCGGCCAACAGATGGCCGCGGGCGCAGGCCTCAACGTCGACTAGGTTGAGCCCGGTATCCAGGTAGGCGGGCATGCGGCGGTTCAGAAAATCCACGATGATGCGGCCGGTAGGGGTGGGTTTATAATCCAGTGCGCCGACCGGCGTGGACGGATTGACCACCACCACCGGCATCCCTTCGCGCGCGGCGGCCAAGGCCAGTTGCTCCGCCATGAACTTGGATCGCTTGTAAGGCCCAATCATGTCGGAAAGCGCCACCGGACTGCTCTCATCTCCGATCCCACCGGCGGGCACGCCCAGCGCGCCCACTGTGCTGGTATGGACCAGGCGGCCCACCCCGTGGCGGCGCGCCGCCGCGATCAGGTTGCGGGTGCCTTCCACGTTGGTGGCGTACATCGGTGCCGGATCGGGCACCCACAGGCGATAATCGGCGGCCACGTGATAGACCTCGGCGCAACCCTTGACCGCCTCCTCCAGATGCGAGGGCTGGCGCAAATCGCCGCTTACCAGATCGTATTCCACGTCATTTAGAGCGCGCAGATCGGCGCCCGGCCGTGCCAGCACCCGCACCCGGTCGCCGCGCGCGCGCAAGGCGCGGACCACATGGCTACCAACGAAACCATTGCCCCCGGTCACCAGTGCGGTAATCGCCATTGGCCTCAGGCGAACTCGGGGATGCGCGAGACGTGGCCCACGCGCTGGCGCACCGCGGCGGCGGCCGCGCGGCCTGCTATGACGGCGCTTTCAATCGTCGCGGGCAGGCCGGTCTGAATCCAGTCCCCAGCTAGAAAAAGATTATCGATCGGAGTCGTCACCGGCGGGCGCAAGCGCTGGCTGTCACAGGTGGGCGCGATGGTGGCCTGCTTCTCCTTGAGCACCAGGGCCTTGACGAACTTGGCCTCACGCGCCGCTGGCACCATCCGATAGAGGTCCTTCATCACCAGGTCGAGCAGCTCCTCGTTGCTGCGATCCACCAGGGCGCGCGCGCCGCTGATGACGAAACTCAGATAACCACCACGATTTTCGCGCTCCTTGCGCGCAAAGATCACCGATTTGTTGAACAGCCACTGCGTGGTCGTGCCAATAAACCCGACGAAGGCGGCGTCGGTAACCGGCCGGTCCATCCACACGTGGACACAGACGATCGGCGAAGGGCTCAGTGTCGCCAGACGAGAGAAATAATCCTCGGCGCGCAACGTCGGTGGCAGCATCGCCAGCAACGCGCCGGGCGTTACGCTGGAGATGAAATTGGCGGCTTCCAGCGAGCGCCCGTCCCGCAGTCGCACCCGTCCCACCGCGCGCTCGCCGTCCAGTTCCAGCCGCTCCACCCCGGCGCTGGGCGCCACCACGCCACCGCGCTGCTCGATAAATTGCCGTGCGGTCTCGCAATAGAGCTGGCTCAGTCCGACTTTGGAATAGACAAAAGCAGAATCGCGCCGACTGCCGAAGAAGGCTCGCCGCCAGACTTCCACCAGCAGCGCGGCGCTGGCTTGAGCCGGCTCATCGTTGAGGGTGGCGATCGCCAGCGGATACCAAAAGCGCTCGCGGCTAGCGTTGGATTGCTTCCATTTGGCCAGCAACTCAGCCACCGTGGTTTGTCCCAGCGGCGCGAAGCGGCGCGCTGCCAAAAGTCGCAGACCGGCGCCCAGCACCCCCAACCGCTCGCGTGGTGAGAGCAGGCGATAGCGCAGCAGCGCGCTCGCCATATGCATCGGACCGGGCAGCAGGCCGGCGCGCAAGCGACCGCGGGCGCCCTCCAGCGTGGTCAGCTCGATATCCAAACGAGGGCGAAAGACGAGCTGTTTGTCGCTACCGATCTTCTTCAGGAAATCCAGGGTCTCGGTGTAACAGCCCATCAGCACATGCTGGCCGTTGTCGACCGCATCACCGCTCTCCGCATCGGCGAAGGAGTAGGCGCGCCCGCCCAGCGTCGGCCGCCGCTCCAGGACCGCGACCCGGAAACCCTGTTCGGCCAGCGCCACCCCCGCGCTCAAGCCCGCGAAGCCCGCTCCGATCACGACCACGTCACGGGGATCCGACATTACCGTGCGATCAGATTCGGCCACGCAAAAGCCTCCCCTGCGCCCACGCCTGTCCCACCAGCAACAGGCGATAGGGCGCCGACAAGCTCAGCTTGCCGTCCATCACGCGATAGCCTGTCTTGACGATGCGGCGTAGCAAGGCGCGATAGATTAGGCGCATCGCTTCGGCGCTCAGCAGCGAGCCGCGATCCTCTTGCGGTAGAGCCTGCGCGGCCAGGGTGTAGAACTGACCGGCGCGTGCGGCTTGAAACTCCAGCAGGCGCACGAAGCGGTCGGTGTAATGTCCCGCCAGCACTTCTTCCTCGCTCACCGCGAAGCGCGCAAGGTCCTCCAGCGGCAGATAGATGCGTCCGCGCTGGGCATCCTCGCGCACATCGCGAATAATATTGGTCAGTTGAAAGGCCAGCCCCAAATTTTCGGCATAGATCTGGGTGCGAGGATTGCGATAGCCGAAAATCTCGATGCATGCCAGCCCCACCGCCGAGGCGACCCGATAACAGTACTCTCGCAACTCGGCGAAAGTATCATAGCGCCGGCGCGAAAGGTCCATTTCCACCCCCTCGATAATTTCCTCGAAGTAGCGCCGCGGGATCGGGAAACGGCGCACGCTGGCCGCCAGCGCGCGCGCTACCGGGCGAGTGGCCCGGCCCAGGTAGACCAGCTCCAGCTCGCGCCGCCACGTGGCCAGCCGTGCACCGGCGTCGGCGGCCGGATGGTCATCGGCAATATCGTCGAGAAAGCGGCAAAAGGCATAGGTGGCATAAAGCGCTTGGCGCCGGTGCGGCTCGAGCAGCATGAAGGCATAATAGAAATTGGAAGAGGCGGCGCGAGTTATCTGCGCGCAGCGCGCGAAATCATGGGCTAGCGCGGGCGCCGTCACATCCACCGATTGCGTCATGCTTGCAGCCGGCCGCGCAGCGCGTTCCAGCCCACCCGCAGATAATCCTTGCGTGTCAGCGTTGGGCGCCGCTTGAAGACATCGTAGCCGGCCGCTTCGATGGCGCGCAAAATCGCCATTCCACCGCCGGCGAACATCAGCACGTCGCGGCGCAAGCGGCCATCCACCAAGCGGGCCAACGCTCCGCCAGCCCCCAGCAGATCACGCGACACACCTATTTCATGGCGCATCAGGTTGATAAAGGCCTCGTTCACTACCCCAGCGCGCAACTGCTCGGGCGAACAGCCGAAGCGGGCCAGATCCTGGCGCGGCAAATAAATTCGTCCCTTGCCCAGGTCGATGGCGATATCCTGCCAGAAATTAGCCAATTGCAGCCCGCTGCAGACCTGATCGGCCAGGGCCTGGCGACCACTGTCGCGATAGCCAAACAGATAGAGCACCAGCCGCCCCACCGGGTTGGCCGAACCGCGGCAGTACTCCATCAGATCTGCCAGAGTCTCGAAACCCGCGAAATTGACGTCGGAGCGGAATGCCGCGAGCAAATCCAAAAAAGGCTGGGGCGGAATATCAAAGCGGCGCACGGTGTCGGCCAGGGCAATGAAAACCGGATGGCGGGCCACGCCGCGGTAGGCGTCCTCCAATTCACGCTGCCATTGATCGAGTTTGTTCAGATCGTGCTCTTCGTCGGCGAAATCGTCGGCCACTCGGGCATAGGCGTAAATCGCGTGCAGGTGCGGGCGCATCGTACGCGGCATCAGCCAAGAGGCAATCGTGAAGTTTTCGTAATGCGAGCGCGCCAGTCGCCCGCACCACGCGTAAGCTTCGGTCAACGCCGCCGCGTCGGGTTTTTCTCCCACCAGGACCGGGCTTAGCGCCATCCCAGCCTCAGGCCGCCATTAGCTCGTGCGCCGCCGCGCGGCCCCAGCTATCGGCTTGCAGCACGTCTTCCAGGGTTCGTGCAGGCTGCGAGCTATAACGTTCCAAAATGGTCGCTAGGTGACGCCAGATCTCAGCGAAGCGCAGCCGCCCGGCAAGAAAACCCGCGACCAGCTCCTCGTTGGCGCCGTTAAGGCAGGCCGGCGTGGTACCGCCGCTGGCCAGCGCCTGATATGCCAACCGCAGGCAGGGGAAGCGCTCCAGGTCGGGCGGCTCGAAGGTCAGCGGCCCGGCTTGGAAAAGAGAGAGTGGGCGCAGATGGCCTAGCGGCAATCGCTCCGGATAGGCTAACGCGAAAGCGGCGGGAATCGCCATGTCGGCAATCGCCAATTCGGCCAGCACCGAACCGTCAACCAGCTCTACCAGCGAATGAACCACGCCCTGGGGATGGATCACCACGTCGATACGTTCCGCGGACAGCCCGAACAACCAGTGCGCTTCGATCACTTCCAGTCCCTTGTTCATCAGGGTAGCCGAGTCGATAGTGATCTTATGGCCCATGTTCCAGATCGGGTGGTTGAGGGCCTGGACCACTGTGGCCTCTTCCATCTGCTCCCGCGACCAAGTGCGGAAGGGACCGCCCGAGGCGGTCAGGATGATTCGCTTGACACTCTCGCGCGCACGCCCCTCCAGACACTGAAACAAGGCGTTATGCTCGCTATCGACCGGGAGCAGGCGGACACCCGCGGCAAGGGCCGCGCGGGTCACGATTTCCCCCGCCATTACCAATACTTCCTTGTTGGCGAAGGCGATATCCTTACCGCTTTCGATCGCGCGCAAGGTAGGTTTCAGTCCTAACGCCCCGACCAGGGCCGAGACCACCAGCTCGGCAGCCGGATGGGTTGCCACCTCGACGGCGCCCTCTAGACCGGTCAGGACCAGCGGTCGCTGTCCGCTCAGCGTGGCGCGCAACGCGCGCGCCGCCGCCTCGTCGGCTACCGCCACGACTTCGGGTTTGAAGCGGGCGATTTGTTGCGCCAACAGTTCAAGATTACGGCCAGCGGCCAGAGCCGCGACGCGAAAGCGCTCGGGAAAGCGGGCCGCCACGTCCAACGTGGTAACCCCCACCGAGCCGGTCGAACCCAGAACAGCGATGGTACGCATCGGAGATATTACCTGCCTGCCGATTGCAGCCAGCGCCGATAGCGCCCCAACGCAATCAGCGGAAAATACAGCGCATACATGTGGTAGCGAAGATAGAAGTGGTTAGGAAAACCGGTGCCGGTGAATTCCGCTTCGTCCCAGCCTCCCGCCCCGTTCTGCCGCTCCATTAGCCAGCGCGCGCCACGTTCCAGCGCTTCCCCGGGGGTCACTTCTCCAGCCAGCAAGCCCATCACGCCCCAGGCGGTTTGGCTGGGAGTGCTAGGACCCTTGCCGCGCCAGGCCGGGTCGCGATCGGACAGGCAGCTTTCGCCCCATCCGCCGTCGGGATTTTGTTTGGCTCTGAGCCACGCCGCGCCCCGGCGCATCATGGCATCCTCGGGCGCGATTCCAATGGCGCGCAAGCCGCACAGCGCGGAGAAAGTGCCATAGACGTAGTTGACGCCCCAGCGTCCCCACCACGAGCCGTCGGATGACTGATGGCGGCGCAGCCAGGCGATCGCACGCTGGGCCGCCGGATGGTCGGCGCGGTAGCCGGCCGCGGCCATCATCTCCAGAACCCGGCCGGTGAGGTCGGGGCAGGTCGGATCGGTGGCCACTTCCAGCTCTGAATAGGGCAGACTGTTGAGCCAACTGGCGTCGTTATCAGCGTCAAACGCCGAAAAGCCGCCGTCGCGCGATTGCATCCCGATCACCCAGTTGCAACCCGCCGCGACCGCGCGCTGCTTGGCCTCCAACTGCTCCATCGCAATCTCGGCCAACACCCCGACGATAACCGCGGAGTCGTCAACGTCGGGATAGTTGTCGTTGTAGAACTCGAACGCCCATCCGCCCGGCTCCAGCTTGGGCCGCTTAACCGACCAGTCGCCGGCTTTGAAGATTTGATGGTCAATCAGCCATTGACCGGCGCTGCGCAGGGCCGGATGGTTGCTGGGAGCGCCCGAATCCAGCAGCGCGCGCGCCGCCCAGGCGGTGTCCCAGTTGGGCGATACGCACGGCGTGCACAGCGTGCGCTCCTCGCCCAGATCCCACAACAACTCGCGGGTGGCCGAAAGCGCCTTGGCCAGCACCGGATGGTCGGTGCGGTAGCCTAACCCCTTGAGCGCCATCGCGCTGAGCAGATAGCAAGGCTCGATTCCGCCCCACGAACCGTTGGCCTCCTGATGGTCGAGCAGCCATTTTTCCGCTGCCGCCAGCGCGCGCTGGCGCAGACCTTTGAGTGGATGGCGATTATACAGCCACAACAGGCGGTCGAGTTGATTGAAGGCGGTGCGCAGCGACAACCAGCGCTGCCCACGGGGCAGGCTGAACTTGGTGAAATGGGGCGGCTCGATATAGAGCTCAAGTACGCCCGCCTCGTAGCTGACTTTGACCACCGGCTTGGTGGCTTGCAACACCATCAAGCCAAACAAGGTCCCGCGCGCCCAGGAGGATAGCTCATAGACATTGACCGGCCAGCTCTGGCGCAGCAAAGCGATTTCCACCGGCACCGCCACGGTCGTGCTCCAATCCAACTGGCCCAGACACGCCAGATAGAAGCGGGCCAGCATCCCAGCCTTGGGAATTCCGCCCCGGGTCAGGACCCAGCGGCGGGCGGCGGTGATTTTATCGTCGCCGGCGCGCATGCCGGCTAGTTTGAGGGCAAAGTAGCTCTCTACGGTAGTGGAAAAATACCCCTCGCCGCCCGGGAACAGGTTCCAACTCCCATCCGGCTGCTGCACCTCGAGCAGGTACTTGCTGAGCTTGGCCTGAAGCTCAGCCTCCACGCAACCCATGAAATGCATGAAAATGATATATTCGGCGTTCATCGAGGCGTTGGCCTCCAGCGCGGCCTGCCAATAACCTTCGGGGTGTTGCAAGTCGAGCAGCCGTCTTTGGGCCCGCTCGATGACGCGCTCAAGTTTGTCGTGGGCGCCCTGCTCTCCCGCTGCCGCCGTTTGCTCCCGCTCCTGCGCCGTGTCGTCCATACCGTTTTGCGCGAACTCCTTCTCTCAAGCGCCTTACCTACTCCCTTACCGACCGCAACCTTCCGGCGCGCTAACGGTCAGGGAACAATGGCGCATTTTAGTACTTCACCCGCTTCTAGCTCTTCGAAGACCTGGGCCAACTCGCTCAGGCGGCGGCGGCGGGTGATGATTCGCGCCGCGCCCAGCGTGCCTTCCACCAACAACTCACGGGCCCGCCCCACGTCGGCTGGGCGATAGTGAAAGGGTGCAAGCAGGGTCAGATTGTCGTAATGCATGCGCCGGGTGTCCAGCCGCACCATCGAGTCACTGGGACAGCCCCCGAAAAAGACTACACGCCCGCCGCGCCGCACCCAGCTCATCGCCGCTTCCCAGCCCTGAGGTTGCCCCGTCGCCTCGATTATCAGGTCAGGGCCATAACCCCTGTTGAGCGCCGCCAGCGCCGCGCCGACGTCAGCGCCGCGCGCGTCGAGCACCAGGTCGGCGCCAAATTCACTCGCCCACCGCAGGCGGGTATCGCCGCGACCAATCACTATCACCTGGGCTACCCCCAGGTATTTGAGCATCAGCGCATGCAGCAGGCCGAAGGGCCCGGCGCCCACTACCGCGGCGACTTCGGCCGCGCGCGGCTGCGCCAGCGCCTGGGCGTGAACCACGCAGGAGAGTGGCTCCAGCAGCGCGGCTTCTTCGAAGGGTAGCGCGGCTGGTTTGAGGAAAGCATTGCGTTGCACCACCGGCGCGGGCAGCAGCACGAAGTCGGCATAGGCGCCCATCACCATCACCGCCATCGCCTGCGGGCAGAGGTTGGCCTGCTCGCGCTGGCAGAAAAAACATTGGCCGCAAGGCGCGCTGGGCGCCGCCATTAGCTCGTCGCCAGGCTTGAAGCGATCGACGCCCGCCCCCACCGCGGCCACCACCCCGGCAAATTCATGCCCCAGCGGTGAGGGAAAACTGAACAGCGGGTGACCGCGACGAAAAAACTTCAGATCGGTACCGCAACTGAGCGCGCAGCGCACGGCGAGCAGCACTTCGCCGGGGCCGGGCCGAGGCACCGCCTGCGTGCGCAAGGCCAGTTGGCGCGGCGCCGTCAGCAGCGCTTGGCGGCCGACCTTCACAGCGAACGCTCCACCACGAAAACCACTAATTCGCGCAACGGCTGGGCGCGTTGATCGAACGGCTCCAGGGCGCGCAACGCCTGGCGCAGCAGCTTGCGCGCAAATGCTTTGGACTTGGCCAGTCCCAACAGGGAGGGAAAGGTAACCTTGTGATGCTCGCCATCCTTGTGGGTGCGCTTGCCCATCTGCTCGGTGGAGGCTTCGACATCCAAGATGTCGTCGATAACCTGGAAGGCCAGCCCCAGCGCCCGGCCGTAATCGCCGAGCGCGGCCAGTTGGGCCGCGCTCGCGCCACCCAGCCGGGCCCCGCCGCGCACGGCGGCCAGAAAAAGTGCCCCGGTTTTGCGCGCATGCAAATATTCAAGCTGCGCCTGAGTGATAGCCTGCCCCTCGCACAGGATGTCCAAAGCCTGCCCGGCCACCATCCCGCTCGCACCGGCGGCGCTTGCCACTTCGGCGATCACCTCGATTAACACGGCCGGCGGCAAGGGTGCGCGAGCCAGGACCACAAAAGCATCGGTCAGCAGACCATCGCCCGCCAAGGTGGCGAGCGCCTCGCCGAAGATCTTGTGATTAGTCGGCTTGCCGCGGCGCAAATCATCGTTATCCATGCACGGTAGGTCGTCATGGATAAGCGAATAGGTGTGAATCATCTCAAGCGCGCAGGCCAAGGCCATCGCCTGTGCGCGGCTGCCGCCGACAGCTTCGCAGGCTGCCAGGGCCAGGATGGGACGCAACCGCTTACCGCCTGCCAGCAGGCTATAGCGCATCGCCTCCATCAGCCGGCCGTCGGGCCCCTCACTTCGGGCCAACAAGCGTGCCAGCTCGTTCTCGATCAGGCGGGCGCGCGCGCGCAAGTAAGTCTCGATTTTAAAAGCGCCGGCGCGCGCCGGCGCGCGCGCGCCTGACGCTTCGCCGTCGCCCTGGGCCGAAGTCGAAGTTCGCATCGGTGGTATAAGACCCGCTGCAAAAGTGCGGAAACCCGACGGCCAAGCCGTCGCTTCCGAAAGTGGACCTCAGGCTACATAATGGCGAACCATTTTCCACGAATCCTTGAGATTGTGCCCGAACTCCAGCGCCACCGTGCCCTCGAATCCCGAGTGTAGCCGACAGTCCTTGCAGCGCGGATCCTGCTTGGTGCGGTAGTATTCCCAGTCGGTGGCGCCGAGCAGCTCCTTGAAAGTGGCGTAATGGCCATTGGTGATAAGATAACAGGGTCCCTTCCAGCCGCGCGGATTGCGCGTCACCGTGGTCCATGGGCTGCACAGCAAATCGCGCTCGCCCGCCAGATATTCAAGATAGATCGGGGTGTTGATAATTTTGTAATCCTCGGCCAGCTTTTTGACTCGGCGAAACTTCACCGGGGTCTCGTCGCCGGTCAAATAGATGTCGTTGGTCAAAACTTGGTAGTGGTAGCCAGGGGTCAGCAGCATCCCGTCCACCTTGAGCGAGGCCAGCAGTTTGACCAACTCTTCGATCTCATCCGCGCTGGTCTCGCGAAAAATGGTGCTGTTAGTTTGGACTCGAAAGCCTTTCTCCTTGAGCATTTTGATCATTCGCACACAGGTGTCGAACACGCCGGCGCGATCGACCACACGATCGTGGGTTTCCTTAAGCCCGTCCAAGTGAATGTTGAAGCTCAGATACGGATCGGGCCCGACCTGCTTGACAAAGCGCTCCAGCAAGATGGCGTTGGTACAGATCTGAACGTGGCGACGCTGTTCGATCAAACCGCGGGTCAAGGCGACAATATGCTTGTACATCAGCGGCTCGCCGCCACAGATCGAGACGATCGGAGCATCCGCCTCCTGAGCCGAACCCAGGGCCTCTTCCAGCGGCATCTGATCGCGAATGGTGTCCTTGTATTCGACGATGCGGCCGCACCCAATACAGGCCAGGTTGCAGGCGTGCAGCGGCTCCAACATCAGAACCAGAGGGAAATAGGGGTTGCCAGCGCGTTTCATCCGACGCACATAACGCCCCAGATCCATCATTAACTTAAGCGGCATTCGCATGATTAATCCTACGCTCTCCTGCCCCTGCTTAAACGATCGCGTTCGGGCTCGCCGGCGGTTCCAACAACAATTCGCATAACATCCTCACCGCACCATCCAAATCGAAACTGCTCCCGGTTCCGAAGAGCAGATTAACCAGCAAGCCGTTAAGCGCCGAGACCAAAAAATTTGCCATCGCCTCAGGCGGGTAAGTGCGACGCAACAAGCCCTTTTCCTGTCCGCAACGGATCCGGTCGGTAAGCAGCCCCTGATAAACCTGATACAGCCCGCGAATCTGCTCCGTGAAGGCCTCAGGAACCTCTTCCGCCATCAGGCGGCGCAGAAAGAAGCTTACCGAACCGGCGTTATCGCGCACAAACAGAACATAATCTTCGATAAGGCGCTTTATTTGCTCGCGTTCGTCAAGCTGCGCCGATTCGTCGGCGAAATCAATGTAGTATGGTTCCAGCAGGCGGCTCAGCACCGCCATGAACAACTCTTCCTTGGTCTTGAAATGCCAGAAGATCAGCGCCTTGCTGACTCGCGCCTCGCGCGCAATTTCCGACATCGAAGTCTCGTGAAAACCCCGGCTTGCAAACAATTGCATGGCCGCCTTCAGGATCTCGTCACGCGAATCCTGAGCTTGCGTGCGTGCTGCCTCGGTCATCGTTGCCTTGGTCAGGAGCAGTTGTCTTCCGGGAGCGACCGCCCCTTGTCGAGTTGCAGGTCCACTCGCTAGCCAGGGCAACCCTAGAGACTCGCGCTCAAGCGCTGCCTAACCCGTCGGTCAATGGCAATCTTATCCGGCGCTTGAGACAAGTCAAGAGGGCGCTGCAAAGACGCGGCTAGCCCCCCGGCTTGCACCTAGTATCCATGCTACTCGGGGCGCGACGCCGATCACAGTAAATCCCTACCCGCCCACAGCCTGTACCCGGCCAGTAATGGCGGAGGCCTGCGCCGCGCGCAGCCAAGCAAGAGCAGCCCGGACCTCGGCGCGATTGTCCCGAGCCAAAGCACCGCGATGACCCTGCTCCAAGGCGGCCAGGAAATGGGCGGCAGTGGCAGCAAACCAGCTTGCGTGGTAGGAATCATCCGGGGCGTCGGTCACCGGAAAAAATTCCGTCGCTCCCTGGCGCGAGCGAAGCTCTAGGGCGTCCTCGCCAATCGCTAGCCAACCCGCGTCGCCGTAAATGATAGCTCTGGTCTGACGAATCGGCGCATGCCAGGAGAGATGTACGTACGCGCTCGCCAGGTTGGCAAACTCCACCATCAAATCGGCGCCATCGTCCAACCCTTCAAGGTGGTTGATGCGAGCGCTGACCTGAGTAGGCGCGGCGCCGATCAGCCAGGGCATCAGGTAGGCCAAGTGCCAGCCGTGATCGATTAGGATGCCACCGCCTTGGTCCGGGTCGAGCCGCCAGGGCGCCCCGCCCGCGGGCGCGGTTCGTAAGCGCAGCATCGCGCAATGACGAATCTGGCCTAGTCGGCCGGCCTTTATCAGCTCAAAGGCTTGGCGGTAAGCAGGCGCATATTTCCAGTTGTGGACGCACATCAGCAAGCGTTGCGCGTCGTCGGCCAGGGCCAACAAGCGCGCCTCGTCCTGCTGGGGCAAGCATAGGGGCTTTTCCACCAGCACATGGACGCCGGCCGCCAAGGCCTGGGTAATCGCGCCGAGGTGGGCGGCAGGGGGGCTG
The DNA here is from genome assembly GCA_035294265.1 of Candidatus Binataceae bacterium. Lineage (NCBI taxonomy): Bacteria > Candidatus Binatota > Binatia (SeqCode) > Binatales (SeqCode) > Binataceae (SeqCode) > Binataceae bacterium (SeqCode). The sequence goes on along the minus strand of DATGLK010000056.1, from coordinate 6,829 downwards.
GCGATATCGACAAAATCCAGGGCTTCGCCCGCCAGCATCAACTCCAGGTCTTCATAGACTCGGATTTTGCCGTCAAAGGCACGCAAGGCGGCTTGGCGGCGCGCCGCCTGCGGTTCGTGCAGCGCCACCATTTCCACTCCCGCCGTCGCCCGCCATCCCGTCAGATGGCCCAACTCAGCGACCTGCCCAAAGCCTGAAATAGCTCCTCGCAACTTCATGCCAGGTAATTGCGCGCCAGCAGTTCCAGCGCTTGAATCGACACCATAGGGGGTTGGCGCACGAAGACCAGGCGATGGGCTCCCGCGGCAGCGTAAAGCTCGATCGTGCGGCGCGGCGTAGGCGCCTCTTGGGGTGCGAACACGCTTATATCCACCGTGCTAAAATCCCGCCCAGCCTCGGCGCACATTCGTTTGAGGCGCGCGACTTGGCCGCTCAGGCGCCGTGGGTTGATTGCCACCGGAGCCCAGCCCTCGGCTAACGCCACAGTGTTCCTGAGCGCGCGCTGTGAAGCCAGCCGGCCTACTGCGCCCGCTCCAATCAGAATCGGTGGACGAGGACATAGCGGCAGCAGCGACGCTCGGGGATGGGGGGCGAAGCTTACCCAGCGACCGCGAAATCCGGCTCGCGGCGTGCTCCACAATTGCTTGATGACGCGCACGTATTCCGCCACGATCGACCAGCGCTGCGCCGCGCTCATAGCGCGCCCGCCAGCCGGATTGTCGCTCTCTCCGGCCCCAACGCCGAACACAAAGCGGCCTCCGCTGTAGAGCGCTAAGGTGCGCGCGCGGTTGGCTAGATGGAAAGGATCGGACCACGGCAGCGGGTAAACCCCTGTGCCCACTTTGAGCCGACTGGTCACCGTGGCCGCCATTTGCAGCACGCAAAATGAGTCCAGCACGCCGGCGTATACCTCGCTTGAAGAAAGGGTTGTACCGTAATTGGCGGGGAGAGCGTAAAAGGTTGGCACGAACAGCGTTTCAAAGCCTAATTCTTCGCACCGCGCCGCCAGCACTTCCGGTCTGGGCGTATTCGCGGTAAAGGACAGCGAAACGCCGATATTCATCGTGACCTTGGACGCAAAGCAAGCTCCTTTTTTCGCTCAAGCCGGCGGCCAGGCTGTAGAGTCTAGCGCGAAGCGCCGTTCACCAATGTTCAGCTTGACCGGTCTCGGGCTGAGAGCGGTTTCAGATTGACCGTCCCGGATTTGCCATCCAGGCGTATAAATTAACCTTGCGTCAACCCCGTAATCCTTGAGTTGTGGGCGCAACCATGCCTCGCAACTGGGAGTTGAGCATTACCTCCATCCCAGGGAGTCCGGCTCCAGGTCTGGTAAACGCCAACCAACCAGATCCATCCCGTCCAAGCCCCTAGGACTCGTTCGACGTGGCGTACAGCTTTTGGTTTGTCGAGCCACAAAACTCTGGATTGACCATCAAAATTGCTAGCCGGGCGAGACTGGACCACGGTGGCATGTGACTATAAAAATTTTTGCCATGTCGCCTGACCCGAACTTTGTCTTCGACCTTGCCGTCGCCGCCGTTGGGATCGTGCCGTTACTGACCCTGATCGCGGCTCTATTCACGTTTTGGAAAGCGCGCGGCGCTCTCATCCAGAGCGAAACTAACCGCCGGCTTTTGACGGAGATGCTGGGGATGATCGTCATTTCCCAGGCGGCGCTGGCTCGCTGCGAAGACGGTCTCGGCAAGCTGCGGGCGGAATCCCAACGGTGGGAACTTGACGCCGGACGCTTGCTGGAAGCACAGCGCAGGGCCGTGGAGGAGGCGTTGGCCGAAATCGGCGCGGCCTCCAGTGCTTTGCAAGCGCGGGAACAAGACTCGGCACAACTTCAATTTGCGTTTCGCGACGCTATCGATCGCTTCGAGCAAGCCTCGGGACGTTCCCTGGCCGCGCACCACGCGGCCTTCCACCAAGCTCAGGATCAATTCCAGAAGGCTGCTTTGCTGCTGACAGTGCCGGTCAATGGCGGGTCAGGCGAACGTCAATGGGCGCGCCGTGCGGCCCATCGGATCGGCGAGCTGTTACGCGCCGCGTGGCGACCCAAGCCCACCTTTGAATCGCCTGCGCCGCGCTCCCAGGAAACCACCGACACCCCAGCGACAACTTCGGACCCTTCCTACACACCGCGCCAATAGCGCTACCTTGCGGACGTCCACCCCATCTTCAACCGGCGGAGTTAAGACACGGCAGATAAGAGGCAATCGCCAAGCGCGGCAGATGCACAAGTCATGCGCAAGACATAACCTTAGTGCAAGGCGAACAGGCGGCCGGCGAAAAAAGTAGCGGAGGCGGCGGCCGCCCCGGTCAGGGCGCTCTCCAGGCCGCTGCGCCACCATGGCCGGGTGGTGATAACAGTCTTGGCCGCGCCGACCGCGAACAAGGTGAGCAAAGTAGCCGCGGCCGACCAGGGCAAGCCGCGGCCGGCATTGGTGAGAAAATAAGGGATGACCGGGATCGCGGCACCGAGCAAATAGGCCAAGCCGACCGTGATACCCGAGCGCCAGGGTGACTCGAAATCGCCGCTGAGTCCCAACTCCTCGCGCATCATGACGTTGCTCCAACGCTCGGGGTCGGCCGTAATATGAGTGACGACTTCGTCCAGCAGGCGGCCGGAAAAGCCCTTGGCGCGGTAGATATGACGAATTTCCTCGCGCTCGCGCTCGGGCCAGCGCGCCATCTCCTGCCGCTCGCGCTCGATCTCGCTTTGATAAAACTCGACGTGCGAGCGCGCCGAGATGAAGGCCGCCAGTCCCATCGAGACCGCCCCACCCAGCATCTCCGCCAACCCCGCCATCACGACGATGCGCGCGAGCACCGCGGCGCCGGCCAGCCCCGAGGTCACGGCAAAAGAGGCGACCAGGCCGTCGTTGAGCCCCAGCACCAGGTCGCGCAGCCGCTCCCCGCCCGAGGAATGGATCTGCTCGGTATGCTGATCGTATTGGCGGTTACTGATCGAAAAGGCCATTTCGATTTACCCGGCTCGGCGTGCTTAGGCGACCGAACAGACCCACTGTCCGATGATCGTTAGCGCTATGCTCGAAGCGCCCCGGCCGCGCGAGCTGGCGCCGGCGCGCGTAAACCCGATCCTTGTGGGCGCGCTCCTGTGCCAATTTTTCTAACAGAGATTTCAGGCGCGCTGGCGGCCATGGCGTTCCGAGATAGGCGCGCAGAAAATGAAGCCGCTCGGATCGGCTCAGGAAACGGCCCACGCTGCGATCGAGCTGGACCAGGTTGCGCCGCCGCCGCCGCCACGAGACCCGGGGCAAGCGGCGCAAACCGTCGAGGTCCACAAAGTAGATTTGAAGCTGCTCGGGCTCTCCTTCAAGCATCAAATTAGTTTCCTGCAAGTCAGAGCTGAACAGCCCCTCCTCGTGCATCCGGCGAATGGTGGTGGCGACAGCGGCCAATACCGCGCGGCGCCATCGCCATTGCAGACGCTGACCGCCACGGCGCCGATCCAGAAAGACGCTAAACATCGCGGCCTGCGTCAGGGCCTCGCTGAACAGCCAGCTTACCCGAATCGCGCCGGTCGCGAGGCAGTCGGCGGCGGCCAGGGGGCGCGGAAACAGAAATCCGGTCTGTGCCAGCTCTCGCGCCGCGCGCAGCGAGCGGGCAGCGGGCGAACCGCGCAGGCGCCAGGCGATTCCACGCACCCACGATGCGGCCGCCATCCGCTTGACGAAGACCACGCCAAAGTGGTCAAGGACCAGGAGGCCGGCCCGATTGCGCGGGATGTCCTTGCTCAGGGTGAACCTGTCGCTCGCGATAATCTGCTCGCCCGCCCGCAGCGGCCCCTCCCAGGCCGGGCTTTCGGTATATAGAATCCGCATCCCCATCGGCACTCAAGCCTATCTGAATCGGCTGCCTATTGGCATCGCTGGTCACCATACGCCGGGCCCCTGAGCTGTGTTAATATGGGCCGCCGTGGCTAATCCGCTCGCTTCCATAGTTATTCCGGTGTGGAACGGTGCCGCCACGCTGGCGGCGACCCTGAGCAGCGCGATGGCGCAAAGCTACCGGCCAGCCGAAATTGTGGTGGTGGATGACGGTTCCACCGACGCCACCGCGACGCTACTTGCTTCCTTCGGCGACCGGATCACGCTCATCAGGCAGGACAATCAGGGCCCCGCACGGGCCCGCAATGCTGGTGCGGCGGCGGCGCGCGGCGACTATCTGTCTTTTCTGGATGCCGACGACCGCTGGCTGGAACAGAAGCTTGAACTAACCATCCGAGCCCTTCGCGATAAGAGCGGGGCTGTAATGGCCTATTGCGATGCGATGCAGCCCGACGGGCATCCTTTGGTCCCGGCGGCGATGGCGCACGCGCCCTCCCGCGCCGAGATGCTGGCGCGCTGGTGGCCGATTCTGCCCAGCACCGCGGTCATCAAACGGGCTGAGTTCCTGGCCGCAGGCGGTTTCGATCCGAGTTTTCGCCGTCCGGGATGGGAGGACGCGGAGTTCTTTGTTCGGCTGCGCGACCGGGGCGAATTCGTGTACCTGAACCAAGCCCTGGTGTGTTATCAGGCCACGATGAATCCCGAGCGAGCGGCACGCTACGCCAACAATTTTGCGCTCCTCGCCACCCGCATTCGAGCGCGTTACGGCGGAGCAGGTGAGCCCTTGCTACGCGAAAGCCGCGCCTACGCGGCGCGCGCGCTGGCCTACAAAGGGCTAATCGAAATGGGTGCCGGCGCGCGCGCTCAAGCGCGCCGCAGCTTGTGGCGTGCAATCCGATTGGACCCACGCCAGGCACGCAACTATCCCCGCCTCATCCGCACACTGCTGCCCGCCGCGCTGGCCCGGGCTTTGACCGGCCGTACCCGCCATGCCAACGGTTCGTTGGGATAGCTACGCCTGGCCGCGAGGCAGGACTCAGACGCGACGCGAGGCCAGAAAGCTCTTGCGCAGCAACTCGTTCTTCTCGTTCACGCCCTCAATAAAGTTGGGGTTGCTGGTAATCAGGAAATATTCCTCGTCTGCCTCTAGGCAAAGCTTCAGTTCCAGCATCTGATCGGCTAACGGTAGCGTGGCCTCGCCGTCAGCCAAGCCGTCGGTAGTGATGCAGTACAGCCAGGGCTTGTGATGGGCACGCGTGTGGCGCCCGTCAATCAGTTCTACGGGGAGCTGACGGCGAGCCCACACGCGATAACGGCGACCGCTTCTGCCGGTAACGCTGAAGAAGCCCCGTTTGCGCAAACAACGGCGCTGGAGGCTGGTCAGATGGCGCGCCAATAGCTGCGCCGCACGTTCCCGGCTGGCCGAATCGTGCGCATAGATGACCGCATGCCGGTCCAGGTAGCGAATACGCGGGCTGAACAATTCGCGCTCGCTTTGCGAGGGCAGGAAGCGTCCCAGCCTGTTTCTCCAACGCCGCGCCCAGCGACGCCACCGGGCGCGGCTTCGCGCCCACATCGCAGTCTCAACCCCCAACCAGCCGAGGGGCAAGAATGATCGATTTGGCCTTGGGATCAAAGCTACGGATCATGGTAACCCCATCGCCGTTGGGCCCTTCGACAAAGGCCAAGTAGCCATGGCGCGCAGTCTTTTCGTCGAACGTGCGCTTGGCAGTTTGCAGACCCTCACCACTGTCCGGATCCCAGCGGATTTCGGTATCACCGCTTTTTCCTAACACGCTCATCACACTCATAACGTGCTCCTTTGTTGGCGGCGCCGGGATACCCACCTCTCAAAGCCTACACGTCTAGCGACCCCTTCCACTACCGACGGGGAACCCCATCGCCCTCCAGGTTTTGCCTCCCGGAATATTCTTGCACAATTGCTCTCGCTCCCGCCCTAGCTCCAAATCAAGAATAGCAAAAGAGACGGCCCGCTGGCGTCCTTTTTTTCCAAAAGCTGATTCTCCGTGCAGGGCGGCTGCACCGCCGCTGCAAAGGCCGGCGCAGCCCGCTGGCATTCGGCTTACCTCAGGCTTCGGCCACGCGCGCCGGCGCGGAGAGCGCGGGCAGATCCGGTATCCGTACCATCGAAACCGCGATCGCCGAACCTACCATCAGCAGGGCGGCGAGTTCGAACGGCCGGGTATAGCTGCCGCTCAGATCGTACAGGCGGCCGGAAAGTACCGGCCCCAGCGACATTGAGATAGCAGCCACGAAGTATTTGATTCCTATCATGGTACCTAACCGACGCAGCCCCATCGCCTGGGCCAACAGCACCGTCAGCACGGTGTTGTTGGTTCCCGCTCCGGCGCCCCAACACAGAGCGAAGAGAGGAATCATTGCGGGCGCCAAACGGGCGTTGGCCGCGCCCAATAGGGCCAGCATAGCGCCGCCCATCAACAGGGCACAAATGGCCAGCACCGGCTGCGGGCGATACCGATCGCCCAGCCATCCCATGATGACCACGCCGGGGCAACTGACCAGGGTTTGCGAGCTGAAAATTAAAGCTGCGTGCTGCGGCGTGTAGCCCACTCCGATCAGATACGTGATGGTATGGACGAAAACCGCCGAAAATCCCAGTGTGCCGAGGAACTGAGTTAAGACGATCAGCCAAAACGCGGAGGTACGTAAACCCGCAGCGGGCTCAAAGCCGCTTAGATAATCAGCGTCGCCGGCGGCAGGACGAGCTGGGCTGGCCGTGCGAGGAGGGCGAGTACGCACCACCATCACAGCCGCGGGCAGCATCAGCAACAAGGCTGGCACAGCCATCCAGCGCAGGGTAGGGCGCCATCCCAGCCGCGCGATCGCCAAGGTCAGCAAGGGCGGGGTGAGGGTCATGCCCACGCCGAAGCCGAAGGAGACCACGCCGCCAAAAAAGCCGCCGCGCCCCTTAAACCAGTTGACGATCACCACCA
>DATGLK010000055.1 GCA_035294265.1 Candidatus Binataceae bacterium | reverse complement strand
CTTGCCGATGCCGGAGTCAGGCGCGATCGGATCGCGATTATTCCCAGCGGGGTCGATTGCAGCCACTTCAAGCCGCCCCAGGCGGCCCAGCGCGCGGCGGCCCGCCGCGCGCTGGGCGCGCGCGACGACGAATTGTTGATCGGCGCCGTGGGCAGTCTGGAGGCCCGAAAAGGGCATCGCCATCTGATCGACGCGCTGGCCCTGCTCAGTCGTCGCGGCCTTGCTCCACGACTGCTACTGGCCGGCGAAGGCTCGCAGCGCCAAGCCCTGCAGGCCCAGGCCGACGCGGCCGGGCTGACCGGGCGGGTTGCCTTGCTCGGTGGTCTCGCGGATCCACGCGCGCTATTTTGGGCCATCGATATCTTTGCACATCCATCGACGAAAGAGGGGCTTGGAGTCGCATTGCTGGAAGCGATGGCGTGTGGGCAGGCTGTGGTCGCCAGCGCGGCCGGTGGGATGCCCGAGATAGTGGAGCACGAACGCAGCGGGTGGCTGGTGGCGCCAGGGGCACCCGCGGCGTTGGCTGATGCCCTGGCTGCCCTTGCAGGTTCGCCCCACTTGCGCGCCCGAATGGGCGAAGCCGCGCGAATGCGCATCGTCGAGCGCTTCAGTTTGCAGGCGATGGCACGCGGCACGATGGCGCTGTATGAGGAGGTTTTGCTGAAAGGAGATAATCGATGCGCAGTATGACCGGCTACGGGCGAGCGCGGATCGAGCGTGGCGGAGTGCAGGTCAGCGCGGAAGTGCGCTCGGTCAATCAGCGCTTTCTGGAGATCAAGCTCAACCTGCCGCGCGGTTGGGGCGAAGCCGAAGCGGAATTGCGCAAGCAGGTGGGAGCGGTGGTCAGCCGAGGACGAGTCGAGGTTGCGATTCGGGCGCTGAGCAGCCCGCGCGCGGGGGCTGGGTTGCTGGTCAACGAGCGCTTGGCCCGCACCTACGTCAAGGAATTGCGCGCCTTGCAAAAACTTCTTCACCTCGATGGCGAGCTGGGGATAGGGGTGCTGCTGCAGCGACCGGAAATTTTCCAACTTGCTGAGACCGAACCCGATATTGCGGCTGAAGTTGCGATCGGAGGGAAGGCTCTGGCCCGAGCCTTGAAAGCGCTCGATCAAGAACGTGCCCGCGAAGGGGGCGCGTTGGCTAAGGATATGGCCGCGCGGTTGGGACGAATCGGAGCCGCGGTCAAGCAAATCAGCCATCTGGCCGAGCAGTCGCGCGAGGCGATTACGCTGCAGTTCCAAAAGCGGGTGCGAGACCTGGTCAACACCCTGGGGATGGAAGAAATGCGGCTGCTGGATGAAAAGCGGCTTTACGAAGAGGCCGCCAGCGCGGCGCAGCGCGCCGATATCTCCGAAGAGCTGACCCGCCTGAGCGCTCACTTGGAAGCCTTGCGCGCGCTTTTCAAGCGTGCCGAGCCGATCGGCAAGGAAATCGAATTCTGGTTGCAGGAAGTGGGACGGGAGGTGAATACCATCGGCTCGAAGTCGCAGAATGTGGCCCTGTCTCGGCTGGCGGTCGCGATCAAGGGCGAGTTGGAAAAGATGCGGGAACAGGTCCAGAATCTTGAATAGAATCTTTGTTCGCGGCCGTTTCATGTGGCAGCGCGCTCAGATAAGCTAAAGTATGGATTGTTCGCGCCGCGGGATTGTTTTTATCATTTCGGCTCCTTCCGGAGCGGGTAAAACCACGCTGTCGCGAGCGGTTCTAGGGCGGATTCAGGACCTGTCCATGTCGGTTTCGCTAACCACCCGCGCGCCGCGTGAAGGAGAGCGCGCCGGAGTGGACTATGAATTCGTCAGCGCGCCCGAGTTTGAGCGCCGGCGCCAAGCCGGGGAACTGGCGGAATGGGCGCAGGTGTTCGAGGCCTGCTATGGTACCCCGCGCCAACCAGTGGAAGATGCCATTCGGGAGGGGCACGACATCCTGCTGGACATCGACATCCAGGGTGGCCGCCAGTTACGCGAGCGCTACGGCCGCGACGCCGTTTCGATTTTTGTCCTGCCGCCCAGTTTCGAGGATTTGGCGCAGCGCCTGCGGGGGCGTCGGACCGAGAGCGAAGTCGCCATCGCCCATCGCCTAGCGCGCGCGCGCGAGGAAGCCAGTGCGTACCGCGAGTACGATTATTTGATCGTCAACGGCAGTATTGAAGAATCCCTGACTGCGCTGAGCGCAGTGGTGGCCGCCGAGCGCCTCAAGATTCCTCGGCTGCGCGAAGGATTCGCGCCGTGGAAACCGTAGAACCTCCACATCCCGAGCAACTGCGGGAGTTGGTCACCCGGGTCCAATCCTACCATCCCGAAGCCGACCCCGCCTTACTGTGTGCGGCCTACGACTACGCGGCGCACAAGCATGCACAACAGCTACGGATGTCGGGCGAGCCCTACGTCACCCATCCGCTTGCCGTGGCCCTGATAATTGCCCAGCTCAAACTGGACGTGCCCTCCATCGTCGCCTGCTTGTTGCACGATGTGGTCGAAGATACCGCCACGTCGCTGGCCGAAATCCAGCATCGCTTCGGCAACGAAGTGGCCGGACTGGTGGACGGGGTTACCAAAGTTTCCAAAATCACCTTTCAAAGCCGTGAGGAAAAGCAGGCCGAAAACTTCCGCAAAATGATCATCGCGATGGCCCATGACATCCGGGTCGTCCTGATCAAGCTGGCGGATCGTCTGCATAACATGCGCACCCTGGACCATCTGGCCCCGGACCGCCAGGTCGAAATCGCGCGCGAGACCGTGGAAATCTATGCGCCCTTGGCCCATCGGCTGGGCATCTATTGGCTGAAGTCGGAGCTGGAAGACGCTGCCCTGCGCTACCTGGACCCGGCCGGCTATCAGATGCTCAAGTCCTTCGTGGCCAAAACTCGAGTTGAACGCGAACGCTACATCGCCGGAGTGATCGAGATTCTCAACGCCCGCCTGGCCGAGGCTGGGGTCAAAGCGGAAGTAACCGGACGCCCCAAGCATTTCTACTCGATCTACAGCAAGATGCGTAACGAGGGGCTGGCCTTCGAGGAAATCTACGACCTGGTGGCCTTCCGCATCATGATCGCCACGGTGCGCGAGTGTTACGAAGCGCTCGGGGTGGTGCACGCAAACTGGAAGCCCGTGCCGGGTCGCTTCAAGGATTATATCGCGCTGCCCAAGCTCAACATGTACCAATCCCTGCATACCACGGTGATTGGTCCGCGCGGGCAGCGGATGGAAGTCCAGATCCGAACCGAAGAGATGCATCGGGTGGCCGAGGAGGGGATTGCCGCCCATTGGACTTACAAGGAAGGCGAGCGTGGGGTTTCGGCGCGCCAGACCGAGCGCTTTGCCTGGCTGCGCCGGCTGATCGAATGGCAGCAGAACGTGGCCGACCCGCAGGAGTTCCTTTCCACGGTCAAGGAGGATCTCTTTCCCGAGGAGGTTTTCGTCTTTACGCCCAAGGGCGACGTGTTGGACTTTCCTGCCGGCTCGACCGTGATCGACTTCGCCTATCGCATCCATTCCCAGGTTGGCAATCACCTCATCGGCGCGCGGGTCAACGGCAAGATGGTGCCGCTGCGCTACAAGCTGCAGTCGGGCGATACGGTGGAGGTTACCACCTCCGAGAAGCAGACTCCGGGCAAGGATTGGCTCAATTATGCCGCCACGGCGCGCGCCAAGAGTCGTATCCGCCAATGGCTGCGGGCGCAGGAATCGCAGCGTTCGATTGCGCTGGCGGTTACCTTACTGGACAACGAGCTGGAATCCCTGGGGCTTTCGGTCAACCAATTACGCCGCGAGGGACGCCTTCAGGCCGCGCTCAAGGAATTTTCGCAAAAAGACGTCGAGGGGCTGCTGGCGGCGGTCGGCTACGGCATTATCGGCGTCAACCAAATCCTGGCCAAGCTGCTGACCGCCGAGGAACTCAAGAGCTATCGCGGCGAGAAGCCCGAAACCCCGCCGCCGGGTCCCGAGCGCAAGAATGTGCGCAAGAGCAGCACCAGCGCGGTGGTGGTCTCGGGCCTGGGCGACGTGCTGGTGCGCTTCGCCCATTGCTGTAATCCGCTGCCGGGTGAGAACATTATCGGTTTTATCACCCGCGGCCGCGGGGTCACGATCCATCTGGCCAGTTGCTCGCGGGCGCTGGAGACCGATCCGCAGCGGCGCGTGCCGGTAGTCTGGCATACCGGCGACGACACTTCACATCCAATCCGCCTGGAGGTCGTTGGGGTCGATCGACCCGGATTGCTGGCCGCCATCACCAAGACTATCGCCGCCGCCGGGATCAACATCAACAATGCGCAAGTCAAAACCATCGATTTGAGCCAGCGTTCATCCTCGCTGTTCGAGTTGAGCGTCAACAGCGCCAGCCAGCTTAATTCTCTGATGCATTCCATCGGCGCAATCGATGGCGTGCTTAAGGTCACCCGTCTGAGCCACATCAACGGCCACCGTCCCGCCCAGCACTAGCCGACGGCCGGGAGCGGGCGGCACATGGTCTGCCCGAGACACGATCGGGTAGTGCTGGCGCGACGGCGAGCGCCTCACTAGAGTTTCGCCTATGAAAAGCTCGGTCTCATCCAAAGGCGCGCCCAATCCCGGTGGTCCCTATTCGCAGGGAGTCGCCGCTGAGGGCTGGGTATTCTGCTCGGGACAACTGGGCATCGATTCGGCCACCGGTCAGCTCGTGGCCGGGGGCATCGAAGCCGAAACCCGCCGGGTTCTGGCCAATCTGCGCGAGGTGCTGGAAGCGGCTGGCCTGTCGCTTAACGACGTGGTCAAAACCACGGTCTTTTTGGCGGATCTGAAAGAATTCGAAGCGATGAACCGGATCTACCGCGAGCACTTCAAGGAGCCGTTTCCAGCCCGCTCCACGGTGCAGGTGGCGGCGCTGGGACGCGGCGCGCGCATTGAGGTCGAAGCGATCGCATGCCGGCCGCGCTAGCTTGCTATCGCCTCCACGCGCTCTGATCCTGAGCTGGTTACGCGGTAAGAGGCACCTAGGTCAGACCTCGAAGTACAAGCGCGTGCCCAGCACGGAGACTGGGCCACGCGCTTGATTAAACGCCGGGTTGGCAACAAGTTGGTAATCGACGGTCAACTGGACGTTTCTCCAGATTCGGAGGGAGTAGAAGGTCTCCACGACTTTCTCGCTGCCATAGTTCAGCGCGCCGTCCCCGTCCAATATACCCAGGCCGCCTGCCGCCAGGAATTTCTGGTTCTCGGACGAGGCACCGCTGATGACGCCCGCGAGCCCGAAGCAGTCGCCGGGCCTGCGCCACATCTCGCCCGCGACACTCACACCCAGCGATGCCGTCCAGTTGACATCGGTGTACTCTAGCGCCTGGCATCGGCCGTCGTTCCAGCCCAGGCGCGAGAACATTCCGACATGGTGCATAATCTCCTGCTGCCAGTTCAGTCCAAAGCCGTATTTGTAATGATAACCCTGGGCTGGTGAGATATTCGCGTTCGCACCGTTGGCGCGGAGAATGGCCGCCGCGCCGAGGTAGCTGGCCATGTTCGCTTCGTCGAGCCAAGCGAGGAGCCGAATCGCCCCTGGATGGGCGTTGATGCCATAGCGGCGCTCGACTTCCGTCGCCATCGCCCATGAGCGCAAGAACGGGCCGTACGATCCGCGGGCGGGCCACATCAGATACTGGTCGTCACCGGAATCACCAGAGCCAACATTCTGCAAATTGTGGTATGGCGGCATCGTGAAAAATACGTAGCGCAAAGCCCATTTCGGCTGATTTAACTCCATCGCCGCGCCTGTCGTATAGCCGATCGTATCCTGGCCGTAATCCCAAGCCAGGTTGCCCATCATCGCCCAGTTCATGAACTGTGTCCCCGGGTCCTGGGCGTAGACGTTATGGTCCATAACATCCAGTGGGGTGAACCGGCCAACGGTAAAGGTGAGCCGGCAAACGTCCTGTTCGCCTGCCAGGGTGAGCAGGCCGTCACGAACCTGTTCGCGCTGGCCGCCAAGGCCGATGGTCTGGCGCAGGAACAAGCGCGCAAAGGTCAGGTTGGGCGTTTGGGTCCCAGCCTTGAAGGCCTCGCCATTGGGGAAGGCCTCGATGCCGTGCGTGTCGCTCAATCCAAAGCCCTGCCACATCAGTCCGTCCACGTGGGCCTCGGCCCCGCTCCACAAGCGCAAGCCGCCAAAAAAATCGAATCCAAAAGTCTCCTGGGCTTGGCCTGCGTTATCGAGGCTTTGTGGACCCGAATACTTGGCGCGAAAGCTCGGATCGCCTTGCCCGACGACGACTCCCTGAACGTGCCAGTTCCAGATCTGCTCTCCCTCACTGGCCAGGCAATTTCCTGTTGAGGCTCCAAGAAGAGCGCTGCACAGTAACAACAGCGGGCCAAATGCTTGCCGGTCGGGCGCGGTATCGGTGTGAGGTTGCGTAAATTGTCGAGGGAGGCCGCCTGGAAACTCTGGCCCGTTGGTCCCCGAGGGAGCGGTGGGCGAAGCTTTTCTCCGCCGGCTATACAGCAGCCCCGCCGAGGACCAGGCCGCCAACAGAATAAGCGTAACGATTAGACCAAGAGAGGAAGAGTCGAGCTTCTCGGCTAACGTGCGTAGCCCGCCCAGGCGAGAAGCCGCGAATTGAATCCATTCCGCCAGCGCCACGCCCAGGGCGACTCCCGCCGATACACCGGTGACCGTTAGATTGAATGACAGCTTTCTGGCGGGGTCGGAGAAGGCCCAATCGTACATGCCCATCATGAAGGCGCCATCCATCCCGTCGACCAACGCCATTCCCGCCGTAAACATCACCGGAAAGATCATAATGGCCCACAGCGGCAGCGTACCGTGGGAAGCCGCCTCGCCCGAGAAGCCGAGCACCGCAACCTCGGTTGCGGTGTCGAAACCCAGGCCAAAGAGAAACCCGACCACCAGCATCTGCCAACTCGCACTTATTCGCCGGTAGAGGGTGGCAAAGATTCTCCCGATTATGCCGCGTTGGTTGAGCAGCGACTCGAGCTCACGGTTCCAACCGTCGGCCTGTGCGCCGGTTGCGCTGGCGAGTTGGCGCAATTGAACAAAGATGGCGACGTTGATCGCGCCCAGAATGGTCAGGAAACCCGCCGAAGCAAGCCTGCTCAAACTGCTGCCCGACAAGCGGGTGAGAACCTCGTGGCCGACGCGCGAATGGCCGGCTGCGATCATAAGCAGGCACAGGAGCATCACGGTCGCCGAATGTCCGAGCGCGAAGAACACTCCGATGGTGAGGCTGCGCTTTCCATCCTGCCGCAGTTTCCTCGTGACGTTGTCGATCGCCGCAATATGGTCGGCGTCGAAACCGTGCCGCAGGCCGAAGAGAAAGCACAACGCGCCTAGGCCCAGCACCGAGCGGTCTATAGCGGCCGCCAGGCTCGCCAAGGCCAGCCAGGCACTCAACGCCAATAAAGCCAGAGCGCCAAGGAGCACAGCGGCTTGGCGCCGCAATGACCGGCTCATTCGCTTATACGCCAAGCGCAGGGCGCGGCAGGATCCCAAACCTTTATGGGCATAAAAAAACCTCGTTCCTTCAGGAAACGAGGCACACGCAGCCGGTAGGGCAAAGGCTACGGACGCTCCGTTTCCACGCGGAGTTTTGTGTCCGATCCATTTCGGGTAGGTCTCCTGGCTCGTGGCTTACCTAGGGTTTTTCCGACCCTAGCCGCCGCCTTTCAGCCTTCCCCAGGTCAGGGCCTGAGTGGCTCACACCAAAGACGACTTGCCACATACAGTGGCGGGACCGCGCCGGCTTTTCACCGGCTTCCCTGTTATGCCCTTGTGGGCACCCGAAGCGTCAAACTTGCGCTGTCGTGATATCGAAGCGCGGATTTATTGTCAAGCAAACATCCGCTGAGTGATCGTCCAAAGCGATAGAGAAAGGGTGCTCCCCAAAGTCTACCGGCTGTTGGGGAGCACGAAGCACTAAACCGCGGGCAGGCGGGCGAGGGTATTACTTGGCGGCCGAAAAACTGGTTGGGTACAGAATCGAGTTGCTGATATTGGCGACAATCGGTCCACTGGCCTCGCTGGCGTCTCGAGCCGCGATCCATTCGGGATCGCGCTGAAACGCCGCCCATTTCTGGTCCCGCTCGGCGAGCGATTCCCAGCCTAGGATGTAAATTAGATCCTGATTGGACTGGCCAATGCCCACGGTCCAAAAGCCAAGTTGACGAAAGCCATGCTTGTCGAACAGCTTCAAAGTGGCGCCCTCAAAGCGCTTAAGCAGCGCGGGCAGGCGGCCGGGCAGGCAATGATAGATACGTAGTTCATGGATCATCGCGACAAATCCTCCGCTAGACGAAAGCCTGCGCGGCCCACGCTTGGCTGGCAGTGCTTTGGGTCGGGACCGAAAACATTTGCGCATATCCCTTGCGCCAGTGTCAACGTGCGATTGACTACGCTCATGCTTCAGAGCACCCAGCAAAGAGCACCTCGCCAGGATTGACGCTGACAGATCAGGGGCAATAATGAGCCATCCAACCCGGCATTCCGACGGTGCCGGCTTAAGCGAGGCCAATGGCATGGAAGCAGGCGTGTTTCTGCCACTTACGATTCCCGGTACACCGCCCGAGCAGATTGTGGAGTGGGCACGCCGGGCCGAAGCTCGCGGCTTTTCCAGCGTGGCTGCCATCGACCGCCTGGTCTATGGCAACTATGAGCCGTTGCTGGGCTTGGCGGCAGCGGCGGCGGTGACTAGCCGGGTGCGGCTGGCCACTGGGATTCTGATTGCGCCGCTGCGCAACACCGCGCTTTTGGCCAAGGAGCTAGCGACCCTGGATCGGCTCAGCGCGGACCGGCTGGTGGTTGGGCTGGGATTGGGCGGACGGACCGACGACTTTACCGGCGCAGGCCTGGATAGCGAGCGGCGGGGGCGCAAATTGAGCGCGCAAATCCAAGAGATGCGGCGGATTTGGAGCGGCGAAAAGCGGGGGATGGCGGGCGCGATCGGGCCTGCGCCTACTCACCCGCAAGGACCGCCGCTGATCGTCGGCGGGGCCACCGAGGCTGCGCTAAGGCGAGCGGCCCGAGTGGGCGATGGCTGGATTGGCGGTGGTGGCGGCCCCGAGGCTTTCCGCACCAACGTCGCGCGCGTACGCGAACTCTGGCGCGAGGGAGGACGGTCAGGTCAGCCGCGCTTTTTATCGCTTGCCTACTATGCTCTGGGACCCAAGGCGCGATTCCACGCCGAAACCTTTCTGCGCGACTACTACGCCTTTGCCGGGCCAATCGCCGAGCGCCTGGTCAGCGGTGCGGCCCTGGACGAAGCGGCAATCCGCCAGCGCTTGAGTAGTTACCAAGACGCCGGCTGCGACGAATTGCTGTTCGTGCCCTGCGCCTCGGATATCGATCAACTGGAGCGCTTGGCCGACGTCGTCGCCGCGCGCTGAAAACGGCGCGCCGCTAGCCCTGTGTTAACCCCGGCCAGAGTTTGAGCGCGTTGCCGCGATCGATAGCGTTACGCTGCTCGCTGCTATGTAGTTGCGGCGCGGTGTGGGTCTTCACCTCTTCCCGCACCACGCGGTCGTTGGCGAAAGGCCAATCGCTGCCATATAGGATGCGCTCGGGGTCGGCGATGGTGCGCAGGGCGTTCATCGTGGTCGGTCCGCATGACAGCGCATTGTCGTAATAGAAATGGCGCATCCCGGCGAACACCTGTTCGGGCGTGAGCTGGGGCAAGTAGCTGGCCACCATCGGCGCGGTCGATAGCCGCCAGGCGAAATAGGGCATCGTGCCGCCGGCATGGGCCAGGATGAAGCGGATGCGCGGATAGCGTTGCAACGCGCCGGAAAAGAGCAAATTGACGGCGGCGCGAGTGGTATCGAAGACATACTCCATCAGGAAGCCGGGCCAGGGCAGATCGATCTGAGAGGTGAGGGGATGGAGCGCCGGATGGATGAAGGCGACGGCGTTTTGTTCGTTCAGCGCCGCCATCAGTGGATCGTACAGCGGGTCGCCCAGGAACTTGCCGGCATAGTTGGCGAACAGGCAGACCCCCTGAAAATTGAGCTGGTCCAGCGCGTAGGTGGCTTCCGCGATGGCGTCGGCCATCCGATGCATCGGGAGGGTGGCGAAGGCGCCGAAGCGGCGCGGCCATTGGGCGCGCAGTTCCGCGGCGTAATCGTTGCATCGACGCGCCAGCGCGCGGGCCTCGTCCGGGGCGGTGAAATGGACTCCGGGTGCGGCGATCGAGGTGATGCCCAGCGCGATCTCGTAGCGGTCCATCATTTCCAGGGCCAGCGCCGGAGACCATTGGGGATAGCGGCCCATGGCGGGGCCGGTGCCAGCCGCGTAGGCGGCCTCCTGAAAAAATTGCGGGATAAAGTGGAAGTGCACGTCGATGCGCTCAGCCGCGGCCATGGTGGATCCTCCTGCAAGGAAGCGGGCCGATTCCTGTCCGCTTGTGGCGCATCCTAGCCGCCGGCTGCCGTCGCGCTCAAGCGCGCCGCCTGTGCCCCGCTCCGCTGGCGGGCTCTGCCCGCGGAACCTGTTCCCACTGTTTTCCTAAGCTTGTCAGCTGAATCGTGGAGCTTTGGATAGATATGGTTGTAAAAGCAAATTCGGGTTATTTAAAGTGTTCAAGAACAGACCAGCGAGCAACCTTGGCCGGCCGAGCCGGAGGCTTGTCAGCGTAATCGGCATGGCGATGAAAAGATGCGCAAGGGGGGATGAGCGTGAGTGACGAGCAACCCGTGACGGCAGGTGAAGTCCTGTACAGACCGTTTGGCCGAGGTCGAGCGAATCCGCCAGCACGTCGGGACGTCGCTGACCGAACTGATCTTCCGCGAAGATCAGCGAATCGCCCGGCTTCAGGAAGATGTCGAGCGGGGCGTCGAGGGAGCGGCCGGCAACCTCCGCCAAGCCGAGATGCGCCAGGCCGAATTGATGGAGCGCCGGAATAGGCGGCGCGAAGAACTTGAGCGCCAGCGGTCGCTCACCCTTCAGGGTCTCGAACGGATGACAGCCGTTCTGGTCCTTCCGCATCCCGAACCAGAACAACCCGAGGTTCGCAATCTCCGGCCCGACCCGGAGACCGGACAAATCGCCATGCGGGTGGCGATGGAGTACGAGCGGTCGCAGGGTCGCGTTGTCGCGGATGTTCATGAGAAGAATCTTGGATGCGACATAACGACGTTCGATGCGAACTCCGGCGAACTGCGCCTGATCGAGGTGAAGGGGCTGGCCGGCGACGAGGGCGTTGTTGCCCTCACCCCGAATGAGAAGCGGACCGGCGAAGACAGACGTGACTGTTACTGGCTGTACGTCGTGACTCGCTGCAAACAGCCGGATGGCCCGCGGCTGATGACGATCAGAGACCCCGCGCAACTGGAATGGGACGAGATCCGGAGAATTGACTATTATGCGCTTCGTGCGGCCAGCCTTGAGGCCAGAGCGTGAAGGTTCGCGAGGTTATTCAGATGCTCGAAGACGACGGATGGTATGTTGTAGCCACGCGCGGCAGCCATCGGCAATTCAAGCATCCATCCAAACCGGGACGCGTTACCGTGGCCGGAAAGCCATCGGATGACCTTGCGCCGGGGACATTGAATAGCATCTTCAAACAGGCTCAGATCAAGCGAGGGCAATAGATATGCGCTACGCGGTTGTGATCGAAAGGGCTGACGGCAATTACTCGGCTTATGTGCCGGACCTGCCGGGATGCGTCGCCACGGGCGCGACGGTCGAGGAAGCCGAACGCGAAATCAAAGAGGCGATACGCTTCCATCTCGATGGTTTGCGCCAGGACGGCGCGCCGGTCCCGTCGCCCTCGGCGGTGTGCGAGTACGTCGACGCGTGAAAGCCGGTTCGCGCAGAACGAACAACGCCCGCCGAAGATCGCCCGCGAGAGCTATTGACCGTATGTCGTTTTTCGTTGCAAACGGGCGGATCGGCCTCGACCGATGACGATCAAGGACCCCGCGCAACTGCAATGGGACGAGATTCGGAAGATCGACCACTACGCGCCCAAGGTTGCTGCGTTGGAGGGATAACAAAACGCATGAACGGCCATTGCCCTATCTGTAAGCATGACTGCGAACTTGAGTTGAAAGACCACGATGCGAACGTTAAATGTCCTCGCTGCGGCAAATTTACAGCATTGTGTGCGCGCACCACAGACCTCTGGACCTGAACATTCCCGCACGTCCCGCCGTTTCTTGTCGCCAAGGGGGCGGATCCGACCGACACCAGCAAGGTGGGACAGCTACTTGCGCCTTACCTGTCGATATACGTTCGCGAGCAGACCGACAGCGGGCATGGCCGGGTCGAAATTGACCTAGGGACGGCAAATAAACTTGAAGAACTCGCCGAAACCTATGCCAACACTCCGGCCACGGCGAAACCGGACAAGTTGCTTCGCCTGCTGGAGCGCCGGACCTCACACCCGGGCGCCCCAGCGACCGTCAACGCAGAGCTAGACTACCCTGCGATTCACGCCGTATCTGCGGTCGAGTTCGACTACCACCTCAAGCACTTGGTATCCGAGGGTTGGATCTCAAAACCGACTGGGTTAGGCGCGCTAGTTTCGACGCTGAGCCCCGAGGAGAATGCTGACCGCGAGGCATCGATAACACACGCCGGATGGGCGAAGCTCGGCGCGACGGGAAGCGGCTCCCGCAGTGCGTTTGTGGCCATGTCCTTTGACAACAGCCTCGACAGCGCCTTCTCCGATGGCATTGAGCCTGCGATCCGGCAAGCCGGCTATGAACCGCTGCGCGTCGACAAGGTGCACCACAACGAGAAGATATGCGATCGCATCGTAGTTGAGATCCGACGGTCTCGGTTCTTGGTCGCCGATGTAACGATGCAGCGGCAGGGCGTCTACTTCGAAGCGGGTTTCGCAATGGCGCTCGGCTTACCCGTTATCTGGTGCTGTCGGACGGACGATTTCAACAACGTCCATTTTGACACCCGCCAGTACAACCACATTGTCTGGGAGCAACCCGCCGAACTGCGCCAGCAACTTGCGGATAGGATACGAGCGACTATTGGAGCGGCGCGGTGATCCCCAAGGAATGTAAGCGGCTGGCGGAGGTGGATTTTCCGATTGCGGTGGTGAGCGCGCATTCGGCGCGCGAGAAGTCCGTTCGGCACGGGCATCCGAGCACACTTCATCCGTGGTGGGTGCGACGGCCGCCCGCGGTATGCCGCGCGATGCTGTTCGCGCTGCTGCTACCCGACCCCTGCGGTCCCAGCTGCCCGGATGGTCGGCGCGGAGATAAAGAAACAGGCCGAAAAGGAACTCGCGCAGTATTATCCGCCCGATCCTGATGGAGCCGTTCCCATCGCGTGCCTGTGGGCGCGGACCGTCCGATGCGAATCGCCGAACTGCGGCGCCGAGATTCCGCTGGTGCGCTCGTTCTGGCTCTGCAAGAAGGCGAGCCGACTTCGAGCCCTTAAATATGAAGTGAGACGGCCCGAAGGTCAGCCGCGCTATATCGAGCCTGAAGTCTTCCAACCGAAGAGCGAGAAGCAGGTCGCGCGCGGAACCGTCGCACGAGGTAATGCGACCTGCCCGGCATGCGAAAGGGTGCTGCCGGTCGAACGGGTGCGCGTGCAATTGCGCGAACAAAGCGGCGGCGCGGATACCGGTCTTCGACGCGAGGGGTAATCGCATCGGTAGCGCGCGCCTGCTCGATGCCATGCTTTTGGCCGTTCCAAGGTAGTAAAACCACTTGAAAAAACATGGGAAAACTATGTAATTTATCCATGGTACGGCCATGGTCAGAGGGTCGAGAGAATGGCTGAGCGGGTCGACACACGGACGACCGGTTCCGAATTTGATGGGATCGGGTTGGATGAACCGGGGTCGGACCTGGAAGTGCGAAGCCATTCGGAAGGCAGGAAGAGGCAAGAGGAACCGGCCAAGGGCAAGCTAGTCGATCCACGCAAGGACTACAGCGAGTTTGACGGCATCCGTTCGAGCGGTTGATTTGGTCGATGGTCTGCGCGCGTGCAGACTTGAACGCATCGCCAGGCCGATAAGGAAGTCATCATGCGGAAAGTACAATTTGAATTCACGGACGAGACGTACGCTGCGATAAACAGTCTCGCAGAGGTTACCGGCGCGCGGTCCATGTCGGCCGTTATCAGAGACGCGCTGAAAATCTACGCATGGCTAATCGACGAGCAGCGCGCCGGGCGCAAGATCATGTCGCAAGATCCGAAGACTCACGAGACAAAAGAGTTGGTGCCACTGACGGTGTCGCATCAAGCTGTCGCAGCGGCCCGCGCCTAGATGCGGCGTGCCACACCAGCTTGAGCTTCGGGTAGCAGGACAGCGTGGCCCGCCACGAAGAGCCTTCGCCTGAGAAGGTAGATCCCAGAGGCGTAGCCCCGGAGGCTCCGCAAGCTTTCGCGGCGAAGAATTTTGCGGGTATCGAGGAGTCACAAGAGGTTGCACGCCATTGGGCGCAGAAATTCCTTTTCTACTTGATCGCTGGCTGCCTGGTGTTTCTGGCGCTGTTCGATGCCTCGCTGCTCCTCCCCTCCGTTCACGTAGAGACAAAAGTGATCATCACCGTGAACGGTGCGTTCGCGGGTGGTTCGGGCCTGCTGGGCTTATGCGCCAGCTACATTCTGGCGCCTTACAAGACACCGCGTGCCCGCAGGACTTCGCGCAAGACTACAAATTGACCGGGATGCGCCAGCTCCCTGATGCCTCTTTGCGTACCCGAATCCACGGACGAGGTGAGTCAGGACTTACGCTGGCGTTTTCAATAAAACGCGCGTACATGCACGTGTGTCAAGTTGAGGAGTGAGCACATGCGGTCATGAGGACAGCTCGAAGTTAATGGAGCCTTGGTACAGAGTCGGTCAGCCAATGACGAGGCGGAAATCGGTGAAGTCGTTCGCCGACGGCTCTTCGACGATCTCGGGAAAGAGTCCATACGCAAAACCGCTGCACTGAGTTACGCGAATTGGTGCTTCGACCATCGAGCGGAGCTGCCCCCGGAGTGGACCGCGGTGGATAGCGCCGCTACCGAGGCGAAGGCTCGGGACTTCCTGCGCACCCGTTTCGAGCAGTGCTATCCGTTTCATCCGTCAACTCTGACCGTCTTTCAGCGCAAATGGCGCTCGTTGACGCAGTTCCAGCAGACGCGCGGAACCCTCGCGATGTTCGCCCAATGGGTCTCGATTGCATTCGGAAAGGCCACAGGGAAGCGCGACGCGAGGCTGTCATAACATTAGGCTCGGCGCCGCTTCACGTTCGCGAGTTCCGCTCGGTTGTTGTGGGTCAGCTTGGCGAGGTTCGGCTGGATCCCGCGCTCGACAGCGATATTGCCGGCACCCAAAACAAGGCTGCGGCTCTGGATACCGATGTTACGAAAGGGCCGCTCAAGGACATCCATCGTCGCGTCGGCACGACGATTCTGTTCGAGTCGTCGGGAGGCCAGAGCGATCGGATCGCGCATCTACCCGAGCTGCGATTCGCCCTCGGCGAACCCGAAGTCGATACGACCAGTATCGATAACGCGGCCTCGGCAGTGGAAAGTAAGTCTTTCTATATCCGCAAGGCTGGTACAGACGGCTACCGGTTCGGACTAAAGCCGAAGCTTGAAAAGGTCGTTTACGATCGGCGTGCCTCGCTGGATGACGCGGAAATCAAAAAAGCGAGCGAGAAACTGGTCGAGGGACAATTTCTCGCAGGGTGAGGAAGTTCCACCAGACGCCTCTGCGCCAAGGGCGGAGGACGCGGCACAACCACCGAGGCCGCAACCTGCTACGGTCGCCGCCGCCCCCAAGACGATCATTCTGACCGGCGTAATTCCGCCGGAGTTGTGGAACAAGGTCGGCGTACGACTGATTCCGAAACTGCGATCGAACGCGCAACCGACTTTGGGCATAAACTTCTCCGTGGATATCGACTCCGGCCACGCCGAAAACTTGCTGCGTGAAATTCAGCAGGCGCTGGCCGATCTGGAGCTGATCGGGAAGATCAGGCTTGAGCCGAGGTGAGGATTTCGCGCGGCCGGGCGCGGTTTGGCGCCGGGAAGCTTGCCGGAGGGAAACACTGTGAAAGCACAGCGACGTTTGAAAAGGTTCTCAACGGCCTTTGCCGGGCGCCGGGCGAGGAGCACAGACTGATTTGCGGAAGCGTGGGCGGCGGACTCGCTTGAGCGGCCAGCGCGTCGTTTAATTGCCAAATTCGCGCGCTGGGCGGTATGCTAGCATCCCTGTGTCGAACGGTAAGCTTGCGGTCTGGCGCGGGACCTCCTATCCACTGGGAGCTACTTGGGACGGTCAAGGGGTTAATTTTGCGCTTTTTTCCGAGCACGCGGAAAGAGTCCAGCTCTGTATCTTCGATGCGCGCTCCCAGCATCAGACCCATGTGATTAACCTGCCCTGGCAGACCGACCAAGTCTGGCATTGCTATTTGCCCGAGATGCGACCGGGTACCCTATACGGCTACCGGGTTTACGGTCCCTACGATCCCAAACGCGGTCTGCGCTTTAATCCCAACAAGCTGCTGCTCGATCCCTATGCCAAGCAAATCGTGGGACCGCTGCGTTGGTCCGATAGCTTATTCGGCTATCGGATCGGCAGCCCGCGCGAGGATTTCTCCTTCGACCGGCGCGACAGTGCGCCGGCGATGCCCAAGTCGCGGGTGATCGAGACTGCGTTTTCCTGGGCCGACGACAAACCTCCTGCGACCCCGCTGCACGACACCGTTATTTACGAGCTGCATGTCAAAGGCCTCACTGCACGCCATCCCGATCTGCCACCTCACCTGCGCGGCAGTTATGCCGGTTTGGCCACCGAGCCGATGATCGAATACTTCCAGCGGCTGGGTGTGACCGCATTGGAGCTGATGCCGGTGCATGCTTTCATCGACGATCGGCGTTTGATCGACAACCGGCTGCGTAACTACTGGGGCTACAACTCGGTCGGCTATTTCGCGCCCGACATGCGCTATAGCGCCAGTGGTACCGTACAAGAGTTCAAATCGATGGTTAAGCGGCTGCATTCCGCCGGCCTGGAAGTCATTCTCGACGTGGTTTACAACCACACCGCCGAGGGCAGCCATCTGGGCCCCACGCTAAGCTTTCGCGGAATCGACAACGAGGCTTACTACCGCCTGTCGCCGGACGATCCGCGCTATTACGTTGATTTTACCGGCTGCGGCAATACCCTCAACATGCGCCATCCGCGCGTCCTCCAACTCATCATGGACAGCCTGCGCTATTGGGTGCAGGAGATGCACGTGGATGGCTTCCGGTTCGATCTCGCCGCGGCGCTGGCGCGCGAGCTGTTCGAGGTCGATAAGCTCAGTGCCTTTTTCGATATCGTGCATCAGGATCCGATCCTGGCGCCCGCCAAGCTTATCGCCGAGCCCTGGGATCTGGGCCAGGGCGGTTACCAGGTGGGCAATTTCCCAATCGGCTGGGCGGAATGGAACGGCCGCTATCGCGACGCCGTGCGGGCCTATTGGAAGGGGGAGGGTGGAATCATCGGCGACCTGGCTTACCGCTTGACCGGTTCCAGCGACCTATACGGGGAGAGCGGGCGGCGCCCTTATGCCAGTGTCAATTTTGTCACCTGCCACGACGGTTTCACCTTGCGCGATCTGGTCAGTTACAACCAAAAGCACAACGAGGCCAATGGCGAAGATAATCGCGACGGGGAAAACAACAACCTAAGCTGGAACTGCGGCGTCGAAGGACCCACTGACGATCCCTCGATCAATCGCCTGCGCGAACAACAGCAACGTAATTTTTTGGCCACCTTGATGCTCTCACAGGGAGTGCCGATGCTTTCACATGGCGATGAGCTTGGGCGCACCCAGCAAGGCAACAACAATGCCTACTGCCAGGATAGCGAACTCAGTTGGACGGATTGGAGCACCTCGCCGACCAGGCTGCTGGAGTTCGTGCGCCGGCTTATCGCCTTGCGCAAGCGCCACCCGGTCTTCCGCCGCCGCCAGTTTTTTCAGGGGCGGCGTATCCGGGGCAGTGAACTCAAAGATATCATGTGGCTGACCCCCGACGGCGACGAGATGACCGACGAGGAATGGAATCAGCATTTCGCTCGCTGCCTGGGAGTCTTCCTCGCCGGCTCGGCCACCGGCGAGATCGACGAGCGCGGCCTGGCCGTCACCGACGACGATTTCGTGCTCCTCCTGAACTCGCACTACGAGCGGATCGATTTTCATATCCCCCCGCTGGCCGACGATGGGCCCTGGCGGGTGCTGATCGATACCAGCCGCGCCGATGGCGGCGCCGACGACAATCGCCAACTTTCTCATGGTGAAGCCTTCGCGCTGGAAGGCCGCTCGCTGGCGCTGTTGACGCGCTCACTGCGTCAACTCTCCCCGGCTGGTTAACCGTCGGGTCTCCCTCGTTGCCGGAATTACCCTTGCTCGAAAAGTGGTGGCTTGCTTGGTGACCGCGGGCTTGGGAGCACCCAAGGTTTTTCAGCGCCCTCCCAGGCGAGCCCGGTCGTGCGGCGCCATCCAATTGACCCGCGGAATCTTGGGAATAATCCCGTTGGGATTAACCCGCTTGATCCCATAGTAGTTGATAACGATATGGTCCAGCCGCACGCATTCCGCCACGCCCGGCTGCTGATATAGATCGAGCATGTAGTTGTACAGATTGTGGTAGCTCTCCAAGCGGCGCAGGTTGCACTTGAACAGGCCGTAGTAAGCCGCGTCGAAACGCACCAGGGTGACGAACAGCCGCCAGTCGGCCTCGCTGATAGTGTTGCCGACCAGGTAGCGTTGATGGGCCAACCGCTCCTCCAAGGTATCCAGCCCGATGAAGACGTTTTCCACCGCTTCGTCGTAAGCTTGCTGGGTGGTGGCGAAGCCGGTCTTGTACACGCCATTGTTGATGTTGTGGTAGACGAACTCGTTGATACGGTCGATTTCGGGCCTCAGGGCCGCCGGATAGTAATCTCCCGGCTTGGCGCCGACCCCATCAAAGGCGCTGTTGAACATGCGCAGAATTTCGGACGACTCGTTGTTGACGATCGTGCGCTTTTGCCGATCCCACAGGGTTGGCACGGTGCAACTGCCGGTGTAACTGGGGCGCGCCGCGGCGTAGGCCTCGTATAGATAATGGAAGCCGTTGACCTGGTCGATGGTCGAGCCGGGAAAGCTGTCCTCGAAGGTCCAGCCGCCCTCGGTCATCGCCGGCAGCGAGATCGAAATTGAAACCAGGGTTTCCAGCCCCTTGAGCTTGCGCATGATGATCGTGCGATTAGCCCACGGACAGCCATAAGCGACATACAAATGATAGCGGCCGGGTTCGGCCTTGTAGCCAGACGAACCGTCGGCGGTAATGAAATCGCGAAACTGGCTGTCGGCGCGGATAAAACGACCGCCAACATTGGGACGGATCTCAGGGCTCCATTTGCCTTCGATCAGCATCGGCATGGGACTTAGCTCCTCGTATGGTCCGAACGAATTTGCGGCCGCGGCCTGTTCCGAACAGGCCCCAGGTTAGCATTGTAAGCGCCGCTGCGTGAACCCGTGCCTGAGGCGATCGCGCCGCGCGCAAGGCAAAGGCACCGGCGGCGGGGCGAGTTAGCCCGCCGCCGGTGGTGGAGCGGAGCCGAGGCTGCAGCTCAGTTCACGGTGACCGTGCTCACGGTGGTCGGCAAACCCAGGATGCCCAAGATGCCGCCCAAGCTGCAGGGATGGTTTGCCCCGCCGCTACGATGACTTGGCTGTTGGAGCCGCTAGCCTGGGTGCCCGGCTTGAGGGCCTGGGCAAAATCGGGAACGAACGCGCCGATATTGGGAACGCCCCAGCCGCTTTAGCAACCAGTCGCTAGCAATGTCATCAAGTTAAAAGTTAAGGCAATTACTTAGGTGGGTGCGCCGCTCGGTTCTGACCGGGCCCCAAACCTGCCCAATGGCGGCCAGGGCCAGGTTCGTGCTAACTACGCAACACGCTCGACAACCGGTCCGGAGGAGGAACAATGACGGAGCTGGAAGAGACGATTAAACAGCTTACCCACGGGCTTCTGCATAAGGAGCTTTACGTCTATCACACCGTGCCCGCGGCCCCGCTCAGCGAAATTCAAAAGCATCTGCCGGCCCACCTTGAATATCAGTTTCGCCTGGAGAAGGAGGGCATCATGTTCGCCGCGGGTCCGTTAGCCAACGAAGACGGCACGCCGGCGGGTGGTATGATCGTGGTGCGGGCGCAGTCCTTTGCCGCGGCGCGCGCGATTGCGGAGGCCGACCCGATGCATCGCGCCGGAGCGCGCACGTTTACGCTACGGCGCTGGACCGTAAACGAAGGCTCGCTCTCGGTGCGGGTCCACTACTCCGACCAAACCGCGAAGATCGATTGAGATTACGCTGGGTAGGGCGAAGGGGTTTGGCCTCAGGTAGCCAGCAGTCGCTGGACCTCGGGCCAGCTTTGGCGCCCGACCGAGGCCATCGCGGCCGCCTCGTCTTCCGTGAGCCACCGGCCAATTGCGGCGGCGTAGTTGGGACGCTCGCGGACGGCCTCATACCAGCGCGTCAGATGTGGCCGGGCCGGCCGCCACAGGCCTTCCAACCCCAATCGCGCGAGTCGGTCCACATAGGGGATCATCGCAATATCGGCCAGCGAATAATCCTCGCCTAAAAGCCATCGGCAGCGGGTGAGGACACCCTCCATGTCAGCCAGCATTTTATCGTAGCTCCGCAGCAGACCGGTTACGTCGGGCGCGCGCAGCCCATGGATGATCCAATCCTGGCGCCGTTTGAGCATCGCTGGATGGAAGCTTTGCTCGGCCACTTGGCGAAACTCCTCGGGCGCCATCGCCGCGACTTCCGCCGGTGTGCGCTTAATCACCGCATAGCGAAAATAGGTGCTGAAGGTGACCGCCGCGCAGGCCGCATGAATGGATTCATCGGGCAGCTTGGTCCACAGCCGCATTTGTGCCCGTGCGTAAGGCTCGGCTGGACGCAGCGGGCGTTGAGGAAAGGCTTCTTCCAGATACTCGCAGATCACTGTCGATTCACGGATTGCGCGACCGTCGTGTACCAGGGTGGGGACCACCCCTCGAGGATTGAGTTTCAAGTAGTCGGGTTGATGCTGCTGGCCGGCAAAAATATCCACGAAGCGCTCGCGCCACGCCAAGCCTTTTTCTTCCAGCACCAGTCGGACCCGCTGCGCGCATACTGAATTACCGTGATGGTACAGCTCGAGCATCGCTATGCCCTCCCTCTTGGCGGCCATTCTACCGGACAGGGTGAACGTAGGCCGCCCGCTTGTCAAAGTAGGGTTTTTCAACTTGGGGGCCGCACTTAATCATCGGACGCGTTAGCCATGAGGGTCGAAACGCGCGGTTCGAACCAGGCCACCCATAAAAAAGAGGTCCGGCCGCGAAGCAGCCCAAGACCCGCTTCTGAATCAGCGCGAGCATCACCAGCGCGCCCGTGAAGAATCCCCGCGATGGCGGGTCGAACACGTTACCCGGGATTCATCGCTGCCGATTGTCCGCGGGAAAACCCGCATCCTGGAAACATTTGCTCCGCAGTAGTCATTGCAGCGCAGCTTAGCCAATGTCAAATCTCGTAATAAAGCCATGCTTGGGCGCGCACTGTAGCCAAGGCTTCGCTCGAGAGTTTCACGGGGGAATGACTTACCGATGTCGAAGTTATCTTTCGCCTGTCCATCATAGTTACACCACACTATCGAAAGCTCTTGCTAACGAGACTTCTTCATAGCATGCTTAAGCACTTAGTTAACCTTCAGCGAGGTTGCGTACGCCGCATTTATGAATCGATCCTTGTGTTGGACCGGTGCACTATCTGGCGCGGTGCTGGCGGTTGGTCTGTTGATGGCCGGTTGTTCTGGTGGTGGCTCAGGTTCCAGTGCACCGACTGCGGCTCCGACTGTTCAACCGACCGCGGCTCCGACCACCTCGGGCACCGCTACGGCTACTGCCACTTCAACCGCCAGTTCTACCGCCACCGCGACGCAAAGTCCTACCCCGGGGCCCAGCCCGACCCCTTTAGCCTCGGCCCATGGCAGCGTGTTAGTGGTGGGGCAGGGGGGCGCGGCGGCGTTAATCAACGCAGGCAGCCAAGCCGTGACGGCGACCGCCAGCTTACCCGCCGGGATTGAAAATGGTGCGATGGTGGGCTTGCAGGATGGGCGAGTACTCTACACCGGTGGTGATCAGGGGGGAGCGGCGCTGAGGCATGCCTGGGTTTGGGCGCCGAATGCGCCAAGCTGGGTCCAGATAGCCGACATGACCACCGCCCGCACTTTGCACACCGCAACCCTGCTCAACGACGGCCGGGTGCTGATCGCGGGTGGCTTTCCCACGTTTGCGTCGTCCCCGCCGGCGGCGGCGCTGAGCAGCGCGGAGCTGTTCGATCCAACTACTAATAGCTTCAGCGCGGTGGCCCCGATGAACGTCGCTCGCGCCGGCCATACTGCGACGCTGTTGGCCAACAACAGCGTTTTGGTGACTGGCGGCGCAACCCAAAATGGGACTCCGACTTACCTTGCCTCGGGCGAATTTTACGACCCGACAAGCGGCAGTTGGACGCTAGTCAGTAACCAGATGTCGGTGGCGCGCGGCGGACATAGCGCGAGCTTGCTGGATAACGGTCAAGTTCTAATCGCCGGGACCATCCTGGCCTTTAACGGACAAGGATGCGGCAATACCTGCGCGGCCACGGATCTTTACAACCCCGCGACCAACAGCTTTAGCCCCACCGGCAATCTCAATACCGCGCGCTATGATCAAACCGCCAGCGTGCTGGCCAACGGCCAAGTGCTGGTGACGGGGGGATGCTGCGGGACCAACAACATTCCGCTTGCTTCGGCGGAACTCTACAACCCCTCTCAGGGAAGCTGGAGCGCCGCGGCCAGCCTGCAGGTGCCGCGCTCCGGCCATGCCGCGGTTTACCTGACCGACGGTCGTATCCTGATTGCGGGCGGAGCCAGTTCGGCGAGCACGGAGTTCTATCAGCAGCAAGCCACGCTGGGGAGCTTTTTGGGCGCCAGCCTGCCGGCAGTTTACGCCAACACGTTGGCCGTGACGCTTAAACCCCAGTCCTCCAACCAGCTCAACCTCGGGGTTGGCGGCAACGGCTACAACTTTGCCAACGACACCGCGTCGACCCTGCGGGTGTGTGAACCGGGCACGACCACCTGCCGGACCATCAGAGCGGTCATTGTTGATAGCGGCTCGACCGGCCTTATCGTTTTCGCCTCCAAGCTGGGCGGCGTAAGCCTGCCTCCGGTCACCGATTCCAATGGCAACACGTTGGGCGATTGCGAGCAGTACGTTAGCAGTTCGGTGTGGGGATCGGTGGCGAACGCGGACGTATATCTGGGCACGCAGAAGATCAACATGCCCATTCACGTCCTTGACGATACCGCTAGCTTCGCCCCACCGCCTATTAGTTGCACAACCAGTGGCGCGTTCGTTAATACGCCGGCCAGCTTCGGCGGTAACGGTCTGTTGGGGATAAACCCCTACCCCAACGATTCGGGAATATACTATAGCTGCACCGCGGGGAGTTCCGGCACCTGCACCGCGTATTCTCCCAGCTCCAACCAGATGGTTTCCAACCCAGTCGCCGCGCTGCCCGTGGATAACAACGGCAGCGTGGTAGAAATGGATCCGTTAGCCAACGCCAATACGCAGGTAGCGGCGTATGGCATGCTGACCTTTGGCATCGGCACCGAGACCAACAATCAACCGCCCGGTAACCTGACGGTCATGCAAACCAACGCCTCCGGCAGCATCGCCGTCACCTTCAACGGCGCGTCCTATGCTGGACTGTTCGATACCGGGACCAACTTCATCGCTTTTCTCACCAGTGCGCTCTCGGGCCTGCCGCTTTGCCCCAGCGGCTCGCCGGGCCAGGGGCTGTATTGTCCGGCCAACGTCGCGACGCTTTCCACCATCAATTCCAGCTACAACAGCAGCGCCGGCAGCAATACGTACAACTTCCAGATCGGCAACGCCAATAGTCTGCTAAGCGTGCCGCAAGGCCAGCCGCAGAACTTCGCGCTCCAGACTTTGGGCGGCCCGGCGGGCGGGTTTGTCGATTTCGGTGCACCGAGTTTCTTCGGTCGAACGATCTACATTGCGCTCCCGACTGCAAGCGTACCCGTGCCGGGGCCCTACTGTGCTTATTAAGGTTCAGACCATGAAATTGGCGTCGTCAACCCATCGGCTCAAGGCCCGCCTGGCGGCTGGCTTGGCGCTGTCGGCCTTGCTCGCGCTGGCGCCCGGAGTCAATGCCGGCCTGGGCGATCATATCAATACCCAGCAATCCAGCAGCGCCGGTATGCTCAAGCAGTCCCAGCCCTCCTACCAGGTTTTCGAGAGTGTCGACTCAACCGATCACGTGACGCTGGATCAATACGCCTCCAGCACCGGCACGGTTTTCGCGGTAGCCTGGCGCGGCGCGGGCATGCCCGATCTCCGGGCGGTCTTCGGCGCGTACTTCGCCCAGTTCAGCGCGCTGCGCCAGCACGCCCCGGCCGCGCGTCACTTGCTGTCGATCGAAGATCCCAGCTTGATGGTTGACATCCATGGGCCCAACAGCGATATCATCGGCCGCGCTTGGGTGCCGGCATTGGTTCCCGCCGGCGTGGATGTCAATACGGTAGTGCAGCCGCCTTCGGCCACGGATCAATAAGCCCAGCCGAAGTTTGGCTTGGTCGGGGAGCGGTTGCTTAAGCCCTCAGGAGGTTTGGCCATGGCTGCACGAGTTCCCTATGTCGATCGCGAGGATGTCGCCCCAGAGTATCGGCACATCTATGACGCTCTGATTGCCGAACGCGGCTTACCGGTACGCAACTTGTTTCGTGCCTTGTCCAACACTCCGCCGATCCTGGAGAAGCATCTCGCCCTGTCCTCCCAGCTACGCTTTAAGACCAAATTGGACGGCCAGTTGCGCGAGCTCGCTATTCTGGCGGTGGGCGCGGTTACTGGGGCTGAGTATGAGTACACGGCCCATTGGCATATCGGCACCCGGCTTGGGATCCCGCGCGAAAAACTGGAGCAGGTGCTCAACTACGAAACCGCTCCGATCTTTACCGACGCCGAGCGCGCGGTGCTTCGTTATGCCTGCGAAGTGACCCGCAACGTCAAGGTTTCCGATGCCACGGTGGAAGCGGTGCGTCGCCACCTGCCATTGTGGGAGTTCATGGAGCTGGCGCACATCGTCGCTTTCTACAACATGGTGGTGCGACTGCTGGAACCATTGGGCGTCGAGTTGGATCCGGACACTCCTCGGGTCAAGAGCTGAGCAGCGGCTTACCGCGCTCCTTCGATAGACCGCCGGCGCAGGCGATGGCGCAGCCGAAGGGAGGCCTAATGTCGCGAACTCTCACCTGGATTGTGGCGGGCGTGTTGTGGGTGAGCCTGCTCTGCCCGGCTCTAGCCGCGCAACAGAGCCTTGCTCCCAGCCATATCGTATCGATTCCGATGAGCGACGGGGTAACAATCGCCGCCGCGCTCTACCTGCCCGCGGCGCCAGGCCGCTATCCTACTTTGCTGGCGGCCTCGCCCTATCGCTTCGATAACGACCAGGTCCCTGCGATCGCGCTGTTTCCCTGGCGCGAAACCGGACCGATCGGCTGGTACGTGGCGCATGGCTACGCCTATCTGCATATGGACGTGCGTGGCAGTGGCCGTTCCGGGGGCGAGTATCGCTATCTGGATCCACGCGAACAGCGCGATTTGTACGAAGTGGTCGAATGGATCGCCCGCCAACCCTGGTCCGACGGCAAGGTGGGCGGGATAGGCCAGTCCTACTATGCGATGAGCCAGTGGTTTTTGGGCATTGGCAACCCGCCCCATCTCAAATGTATCGCCCCCTATGACGGCAACACCGATTCGTACCGCGCCTATGTGTACAACGGCGGTATCCCCAGCAGCTTTCCCGCCGCTTGGTATGACGGCGTGCGGATGGACAACCTGTATCCCTTGGAGGGGCCACCGCGTGCGATGCCGTGGGACTTTGCCCAGGCCGTCGCCAGCCATCCGCTCGACGATCAGTTCTGGCAGCAGCGCGCTGCCAACGATTTGGAGAAAATCCGTGTCCCCCTGTTTTCGATTGGCGTATGGGGCAAAATGGATTTGCATCTCAACGGCAATCTAGTGGGCTTTCAGCGCGCCAGCGGTCCCAAAAAACTGTTGGTGCTGGACCAGCGCAACGTCGCCGAGGCGGTCGCCGAATTCGCCAGCGTCCCTTTCCATCAGCAGTACTTGCTGCCCTTTTATGACTGGTGTCTCAAGGGCCAACAGACCTCCTATGTCAGCGCCCCAGCCGTCCGCTACCTGATGGTCGGCAGCGGCAAGCCGCGGAGCGCGTCAAGTTGGCCGCCGCCCAACGTCACCGCACAAAGTTTCTACCTGGGCGCGGGACCAACCGGCAGCGTTACTTCGCTCAACGATGGGGCGCTGCTTTCGGCCCCGCCAGTGGCCAAACAAGCTCAGGTAGTGTTTCGCTATCCCAACCCGGGATGGTCGATAGGCGTGGTCGGACCGGGCCCTGACGGACGCCCGGATCCCGCACGCCGGGTGCTGACTTTCACCAGCGCTCCGCTGGTCCGCGACCTAACCGTGGTGGGTCCCAGCGAGTTGGTCCTGTACTTATCCTCCAGCCGCCCGGACGCCGACGTTTTCGTCAAGCTTTCCAACCAGATGACACAAGCGCCGGTGCTACGCCAGCGCGGCATAAATCCTCCTTACCGAATCGTGAGCAAGGGCTGGTTGCGCGCCTCTTTGCGCGCGATCGACCAAGTTCATTCGCGACCCCAGGCGCCGTGGTACAAATTCAGCCGCGCCCAGCCCTTGGCTGTGGGCCGGATCTATCGTCTGGACATCGCCATCATGCCCACCGCCTACGTCTTTCCCAAGGGTAGCCGCATCCGACTGGAGCTGGCCAACGGCGACTCGCCGATAACTGATCCGACCTTTACCCACTACTACACCCCGGACAAAATCGGCGCCGACACTATCTACTACGATGCCCGCCATCCCTCGCACCTGGTACTGTCGGTACTGCCGGAGCAAGGGATGGATTAGTCCGGTTCAGTCGCGGGTCTCGCGCAGCAGCTCCAGAGCTTCCTGGTGGTCGCGCAACAGCCCGGGTAACTCAGCGGCGCTGGAGCGACCAAAGCCGCAGGGCGCGGCCAATCCGAAATCGCTGATGTAGCGGCGCGCGGTGCGGATCTGGGCGCGGATGCCGGCGCGATCGTGCCGGTGATGGATCATGCCCAGGTAAACCCGCGCCGCCGGTGCCGCCAGCTCGGCCAAGGGGGCGAAAAAGGCCTCGTCGCTGCGCTCCAGGGTGGGGAAATGGACAAAGTTGACCGGCCGGCCCGAGGCCTCGATCGCGGCGTTGGCCAGCGCCACTACCGCGCTGAGGTCACGCGGCTCGCGCATCGGCCAGCCGCCCAAAGTACCAAAGCACAGGTGATAGCCCAAGGCGGTGGCGGCGGGAATGTTAGGCGAGAGTTCAGGCAACGGTGCGACAGCGCGCCGCACTGCCGCGGCGAGGGCCTGTGCCCCACCAGCCTGGGCGCCATCGACCATCCCACTTTCCACCGCGCAGTCCCATTGGATGGCAAGTTCAGCGGGCGGAATTTTCTCGACCATCTTGGCGACTTCGGCGCGCATTGCGGCGGTGAAGCCAGGCAGCACGCGCTCGGCGTCGCCGGCCGCGGGAAAAAACGGCAGTACCGCGCTCAATGGCAAGGGCAGGCAAACCTGGAAGCGCAGATGGGCGGGAAGGGTGCCATTTTGTTTAAGCGCACGAAAAATAAAATAGGAATTGATCGCGTCGCGCGCGTAGCCCAGCCGCCAGCCTGGGTCGCCGAAACGGACCGCACTTACCCCGGGGCGCACGCGAAAGGCAAATTGATCTTGGGCATTGCGCGGCTGCCAGCGTTCGACCCCATCTTCGGGCGCGGGGCGCTTGATGGTTTCCAGTTCAGGATGGCCGTTGAAGACACGGTAGGCGATGCCGTCGATCCAGTATTGGCGCTCCCCCACCTCGCCGTCGGGAAGGTAGTCCAGCGAGCTACCCAGGGTTCCGCCAAACCGGCTAAAGACTTCCGCGACGGTCTCGTAGGGAATGCTACCTACCAACAACAGTTCGCCGCCCGGCATGAATTGCCCTCCAGCTCATTTCGTCAGCCTCCTCTTAGCATCTTTAGAAATCAGGCGCCAAACCAGCGTGCCGGCTGGGATTAAATCTGGGTTAAACCGCCGAGGGGTGGACTAATCGGCTTCTTGCTCAGATTGACTTCCCGCAAAGCTGCCTTGTAAATTAAGGCGATCCCATGAAGCGATTGCTCCAAAGCTGGACTGAGCCGTTAGCCGCCATGCTTATTGGCCTGGCCCTGATCGCGGTCATTCCGGCGTTGGGGGCTCATCACGATTTTCGCTTTACCACCTATCAACCCAACCATTGCGGTTTCGCCACCACCCAACGTTTGTTTTGCGTAGCCTCTCCCGATTCCGGGCTCGAGGGCGGGGTCGAGCTGAATTACTTTCGGCCGGTGCTGGAACCTTTGCTGCCATCGCAAGAGCTGTTAGCGCGACGCCAGGCTTTGGGCATGGCCACGGCCATGCGAGCGACTTGGCGACCGATCGTCCGGCGCAAGCTTCCTTTCGTCCGCTCGTCCAATTCCGATCCGTTCGCTTAGATGATGGCCGGCTGGCGCCGGCTTCTGCCGTGTGGCGGCAAATGGTTGGGCGGGACCTGCGGGCTTCTCGCCGTTGAGCTTGCAAGATTTGGGTGGGGGTTGGCACCGTGCCGAGCTTTTCCTTACGTAATCCATACACAATAATCGTGGCCGCGCTGGTGATTGTAATCCTGGGCGTGACCGCCTTTGCCCGGATGCCAGTGGATGTCTTCCCCGACATCAAGATCCCCGCCGTGGTAGTGGCGACTTTCTACCAAGGGATGCCGCCCCTGGACATGGAGGACAACATCACCTTTCGCTACGAGCGCTTCTTCACCTTGGGTAGCAATATCGAGCATGTCGAATCGCGCTCGCTCTCGGGGGTCAGCATCATCAAGGTCTACTTTCAGCCCGGCACCAACGTCGAGGCTGCGGCTGCGCAAATGGGCACCTTGGCGATGGCAGACCTGGGAATTATGCCGCCCGGCACCCTGCCGCCGCTGGTCCTGCAGTACGATGCCTCCTCCTTGCCGGTGGTGCTGGTTACGGTCAAAGGCAAGGGCTACAGCGAAACTCAGCTTGAAGACGAGGCGCGCTACAATATCCGCAATCAGCTCGCCACCGTCCCCGGAGCTTCGGTGCCGATCCCTTTTGGCGGCCGGTTTCGTCAGGTCATGGTCTATGCCAACCCACAGGCGCTGCAGGCACGAGGCCTCTCTCTGATGAACCTGGTGGACGCGCTCAATCAGTCCAACCTGATTCTACCCGCCGGTGACGCCAAAATCGGTACCAAGGACTTCTACATCTATTCCAACAGTATGATCGAGCGCATTCCCCGTATCGGCCAAGTCCCGGTTAAAATCGGCCGAGGGCAGGCGCCGGTGCTGGTCAACGATGTGGCGAAAGTCCAGGATTCCTCGCAGATTCAGTACAACAAGGTCCTCATCGACGGCCAGCCGTCGGTTTACATCCCGGTTTTGCGCCAAGTCGGCGCCAACACCATCTCGGTAGTCGATGGGGTCAAGAATCTGCTGCCCAAGGTGTTTGATTTCCCGGCGGGGATGAAACTCAACGCCATCTTGGACCAGTCCACCTACATCCGAGAGGCGGTGGAAAGTCTGGAGCACGAGGCGGTCAGTGGTTCGGTGTTGGCCTCCCTGATGATCCTGATTTTCCTGGGCAGCTTCCGCTCCACTTTCGCGATCTTTCTGTCCATTCCGCTGTCGATCCTGGCCGGCGCTTTCGGCCTATTCATGAACGGCTCGACTATCAACATCATGACGCTGGGCGGCTTCGCCCTGGCCATCGGACGGCTGGTGGACGACTCAGTGGTGGTACTTGAGAACATCAATCGCCATCTGGCCGAGGGTAAAGCGCCGCGCGAGGCCGCGCGCGACGGAGCCGAGGAAGTGGCTTTGCCGGTGCTGGCCTCCACCGTCACCACCTGTATCGTATTCTTCCCGGTCATGTTTCTATTCGGGGTGGCCAAATTTCTCTTCAGCGCCCTGGCCTTGGCGGTGGTGCTCTCGATGGCGGCCTCTTATCTAGTCGCGATGAGTGTCATTCCGATCTATTGCGCCAACTTCTTGACCGCCGAGCAGGCAGAAGCTGCTGAACACGATGGCGGGGGTGTGTTTGCCATTTTCAATCGCGTGTACGAGCGCTTCGCGATGCGTTATGAGCGGGTTTTGGAGCGGGCGCTCAATGCCAAGCTGGCCGTGATCGCGGCGGTGGCCGTCCTGTTTGTGGCTAGCATGGCGATGTACCCGCGACTGGGAACCGAGCTGTTCCCCGAGACCGACGCCGGCACCTTCACGATCAATTTCCGCGCGCCGGCCGGCTCGCGCATCGAGCTTACTACCGATATAGCCAAGCGAATCGAAGGGCTGGTTCGCCAGGTCATTCCGCACTCCGAATTGGATATGGTGGTTTCCAATATCGGCTTGGCGCCCAGCATCTCGGCGATCTATTCGCCCAATGCGGCGGAAGATTCCGGTTTCATTCAAGTCGAGTTGAAAGCCGCTCATAAAAAGCCCACTGCCTATTACGAGCGCCAACTCAAGGAGCTGCTGCCAGTGCGCCTGCCCGAGGCGACTACCTTGTTTTCCTCGGGCAGCATCATTGACGCGGTGCTGAATTTCGGCATGATCGCGCCAATCGATGTGCAGTTCGCCGGCTCCAGCTTCGGCGCGCTTTACCGCAGTGCCAACGCGGCTCGCGAAATCGTCTCGGAGCTGCCCCAGGTCTCTCAGACTTTCATTTTGCAGGAACCCGATTATCCCACCCTCAACGTGAAGGTGGATCGGGTGCGCGCGGCGCGTATGGGGATGACGCAAAAAGACGTGGTCTCTGGCGTAATTACGGCGCTGGACTCCAACCTCTATATCGCGCCGTCGATCTGGATCGATCATCAAAACAAAAATGACTACTTCCTAACCGTGCAATATGCGCAAAGCGATTCCGGGTTTGACTCCACTCAGGCGCTACAAAATATTCCCGTGCGTAACTTCGCCGGCGAAACCGGCCACGCCCAGAGCCTGCTGCTGCGCGATGTCGCCACCATTTCTCCCGAATATCACCCTTCGGAAGCCGACCACTACAACATTCAACGGGTGGTCGATTTGCTGGTGGCACCGCGGACCGAGGATCTGGGCGGTACGCAAGCCACCATCGACCGCAGCCTGCGGGTCCTGCATCTGCCCAAGGGGGTGTCGATTAGCTACCGCGGCGCGGTTGCCTCGATGAAGGCCTCCTTCCAGAGCTTCGGGTTCGGGCTGCCGCTGGCCGTGGTTCTGCTCTATCTGGTCATGGTGGCCCAGTTCTGTTCTTTTCTCGACCCCTTTATAATCATGTTCGCGGTGCCGATGGGGCTGATCGGGGTAATCTGGACCCTGTGGGCGACCAGCACCACCCTGAACATCGAGTCGTTCATGGGTATCATCGTGATGGTTGGAATCGTAGTCTC
The DNA here is from genome assembly GCA_035294265.1 of Candidatus Binataceae bacterium. Taxonomy (NCBI): domain Bacteria; phylum Candidatus Binatota; class Binatia (SeqCode); order Binatales (SeqCode); family Binataceae (SeqCode); species Binataceae bacterium (SeqCode). The sequence continues at coordinate 8,177 of DATGLK010000055.1, read as the reverse complement.
CAACTCCATCCTGTTGGTTGATTTCGCCAACGAAAGACGGCGCCAGGGCTACCCCCTGCGTCGCGCCGTGATTGACTCGGCCCGGATCAGGATGCGGCCCATTCTAATGACCGCGCTGGCCACGGTGGCCGGCCTGATGCCAATTGCGCTCAAAATCGGGGAAGGTTCGGAAGCTTCGGCGCCGCTGGCGCGAGCGGCCGTGGGCGGACTGGCGGTTTCAACCGTTTTGACGTTGTTTTTAGTGCCTTGCATTTACGAATTCTTCTATGCCCGCGTCGAGGCGCGTCACGCCGCCGACCGGCAGCCTTAAAGGTTTGGCGACGAGTAGTGAAGATGACAACTGGCTTGCAAACCGTCCCTGACGCCGCGCGCCCTGCTCAAGGGTCGCCGTGGCGGCCCACGGCGGCGATTGCCACCTTGGGCATTCTCGAACAGCGAGGTCTGGCGTTGAAAGGCAAATTATTGCTGATGTGCAGCGCGATAATGGTAGTTGCTCTGGCGGCTGGTTGCGCGCGACAGGCCAATCCCGAAGTGCCCCCGCCCGCGCCGCCGGTTCCCATCGTCGGCGTGATCCATCCGCAGCGGGCCGAGATGGCGCGCAAGCTGGAACTACCCGGTGACGTGGTGGGTATGTACGAGACCGCGCTTCACGCCAAGGTCACTGGCTACTTGCAATCGATCAGCGTGGACAAGGGTGATTGGGTCAAGAAAGGCCAGGTCCTGGCGGTGGTGGAGGTGCCCGAGTTGCAATCCAATTTGGCGCACGCCCAAGCTCGGCTGGTAATCGAGCGCGTGACCTACCAGCGCATCGCGCGGGTTCAGAAGACGGATCCGCGCCTGGTTTCGCAGGAAGACGTCGACATCGCCTACGCTCGCTACCAGGAAGCACAGGAAGCGGTGCGCACGCTCCAGACCATGGTCGGATACACCAAGATCATCGCCCCCTTCAACGGCGTCATCACTGGGCGCTTCGCCGATCCGGGGGCGCTGATTCGGGCGGGGGGTGGCGATTTCGGGGTCAATGAAACCTCCGGGCTAATCTCGCCTGGGGCCACCGAAGGCGCGGGCGGCCACCGCACCGGAGGCGGGCCGGTGCTGACTCTGGCTGATATCGATACCGTGCGGGTGTACGTCTACGTGCCCGAACAGGATTATCCTTTCATTCGGCGCGGAACTCCCGCGCGATTGCGTTTCGATGAATATCCGGGGGAGGTTTTCCAAGGCACCGTAACCCGTTATGCGACCTCGCTGGATCTGGCCACCCGTACGATGCTGGCCGAAGTTGATGTGCCCAACCCGGACCACCGGATCTATCCCCGCTCTTACGCTCACGTCACCCTCGACCTTGAGCGTCATCTCGATGCGCTCAGTTTGCCCACGTCGGCAGTCCAGGGAAGCGGGCGTGCCGCCCAGGTGTGGGTAGTTCACGACGGCCGGCTGGCCAAGGTTGCGGTTTCCACCGGCATAGCCGATGGCAATCGGGTCGAGATCACTTCGGGTCTAAGCGATAATTCCATGGTCGTGGCAACTTACAGTAGCTCCTTGATCGCAGGACAGAAGGTTCGTCCCAATATAGCGCCAATTTCCGCGGCTAGTGCTGATACCAGCTCGGGGAACATCGAGTAGTTAAATAAAGACGCAGTCTTTCCCTCGCGTCGATTTGTTGGAGTAAATCGTCCATGCGCTATCACTTCGCATCTTGGGTAGTGGCCTGCCTGCTGCTGGCGACCTTCGGTGATCTAGCCCTGGCGGGTACCGCTTCGGTTACCTCGCTCGTACCTCGCCAGAGCGAACCTCCGGTTTCGTGGAGCACGCCGTTTTCCTCGCTGAGCGGGCCGGCGGGCAATGTCGTTAGCGTGCCGCAAGTCAGGCCGTTGAGCGGTGGTCCGACTAGCGAAGAGAAACCTCCCATTCGGGCCGGTAGCAGCTTGACTCTGCGTCAAGCCATTCGAATCGCGCTATCCTACCATCCCCTCGTCAAGGAAGCGCTGGACGAGGCCGGCGCATCGCGCCAGCGAGTAGGCGAGGCGCGCTCTTACCTGGGGCCGCAGGTGTACGGTTCGGCCCAGGAATTCGGGTCGACTATTAACGGCATTGGCAATACCAGCTACTACAATCCCTTTGGTGATTTTCCTCGAATGAGCGGGCGCAATCATAATATGCCGGCCGCCACTGCTTTCGAGCAGACCTCGCAGGTGCAAAACAACTATCTAATGGGGCTGTCGCTGTCGCAGTTTCTGTTCGACTTCGGTCGCCGCCATGGCTTCGTGGTGCAGCGCGAGTTCGAAGCCCAGGCCGCGGAGGCCAAGAGCCGGCTGACCGATCTGGACCTGATTTTCGAGGTTTCCGAACGTTACTTCCGCATGCTTGAAGCCGCTCAGATGGTGCGAGTCTACCGGGTCGCGGTTCAGCAACGCGATTTCCACTTGCATGAAGCCAAGGTCAAGGCCGCCACCGGCCTGCGCCCGGAACTGGATGTTTATCTCACTCGCGCCGCGGTGGAACGGGCGCAGTTGCACCTGGTCGATGCGCGCAACGCTTTGGCGGACGCCAAGGTCGGGCTGGACAATGCGATGGGGTTGAGTGAAACCGCGCCCGATTATCAACCCGCTGAAGTTCTCACCTATCAGCCAATCACCGATCAGCTCCCGGCTTTGCTGCGCACGGCGATGGCGCTACGGCCCGATCTCAAGATGTACGAGGATGAGGCGCGCGCGATGGGAGCGCAGATTACCCAGTATCGCAGCGATTATCTGCCCACGGTCAGCGCGGTGGGTGGTTATGCCGGGATGAGCACCGGCTTGCCGGTGGTCAACAATTTCAACGTCGGCCTTATGATCTACTGGCCGATCTTCAATAGTTTTCTGACTACCCACGAGGTCCAGGAAGCCAGGCTGCGTCAGCGCGCCCTGGCCCAAGCCCTCGAAGACCTTCACCAGCGGGTGATCATGCAGGTTCACACCGCCTTTTTGGATTGGCAAGCCTCCGTCCAACGGATCATCCACGCTAAAAATGCGCTGGACGCCTCTCGCGCGGAGCTGCAGTTGGCCAACGAGCGCTATCAGGCTGGGCTGGCCAATATCGTGGAGTTAGAGGATGCCCAGCGTTACTACACCCAGTCCGACGCCGACTACGCCACCGCGCTGTACTCTTACTCGCTCGCCAAGGCCGCAGTGGATCAAGCTACCGCGCGCTCGCTGACCCAGTTTCCCGGCTGAGTAGCCTCTCACGTCAGTATCTGACGCCGTCAACCGCCAGCACGTCGTCCTGGAGACCAGCGAAGGACCCTGCGATATAGGCTTCCTCGGCAGTTCAATCGACCCCGAGGGACCCTCTGATGTCGGGCAAATTCTTCCTTGGCGCGCTTGTGCCGCTCCAGCCCCGCTGCTAGTTGCTCTTTCGTCGTGAAGGCTGGATTAAGCGCGGCAACCGAGTGGGAACTTTCGGCCTGTCATTTCTTTTTGGCACCTGTTCCACGTTGGCCGCTTAAAACTTCCATAGTCTTTTCGTTGACAACAAGCAGGGCATCGAGTAATACAATCGCAGCCTAAAGTGGATTGAGCCGGTTATGGATTCAAACACGGGCTGCTCGAATCGCATTGCGTCTTCATCGTCTGAGATTTTTGCGAGGTCGGCTCCCAGAACTCTGGCCTCCACAACCTCTCAAAGTGCCTCGCTGGTGGAATTGATTGTTTCGCTCTCAAGCCGGCCTTCGTCACGGGAGTTATTCCAGGTTGTGAGCCCCGGGGGTACGAGTGGTCGTGGTCAGATGGGTGGAGGATGGTAAGCTACCGGGCGGAAGGGCTTGCCTGCGTAATATTTGTGACCGATATCAATTTGATGAGCTGAGGAGTATTTGCAACGCCCGCGTCATGGAAGACCGATGCGGCCACTAACAGAGGCAATACGACGATGATCAATCTGGGGAGAGTACAGCGATCGGCGCCATATCGCCCCCTGATACTGCTGTTAGCAGTGATGATGGGGTTGGTCGCGCTAGTCACTGGCAACTCGCTGGCGCAAACCGGCACCGCTAATTCCAACGAGCCAATGGCGCTCAAGACGTTGACCCTGTCGGGGTTCATCAACAACAGCAGCGGAGTGTTCCTGGACACCGAAGCGATTGGTTACAATCGAAGCAAGAATTCGCTCTCCACGGAACGCAACTTCGTTCAGCTCGATCTCAACGATAACCCGACTGAGAACGATCAGGTTTTCATGCGCTTTTGGGGCGTCTACGAGCCGAGCTATCCATTCGAAAATAGCTGCTCTAATCAATTCGCTCCTACCGTCTACCGGGTGCATTGCAACAGCGACTTCTATAACCAGTACAACATCCGGGAATTCTGGATTAAGCATCGCTTGGGACCCCTCGATATTTTTATCGGCCGGCAAATTGTAAAATGGGGCGAATCCATTACCTTTCGTGCCACCGATCAGATCAATCCTCAGGATCTGAGCTGGGGCTTTGGGTTCGCCAACCTTGAACAGAGCTATATGCCGATTTGGATGATCCATCCGATCCTCAATCTGCCCAAATTCGGCCCCTTTGACTCGAATTTCGTGGAAGTGGTCTACGAGCCCGGCTTCGACTTCATGTACAACAGCGTGGACTACGCCAATGATCAATACGACGGATTGGACGCGATCGCCGGGCGCGAGACCCTGCTTACGCAGATCCCCGGTGGTCGCTTTGCCGGCCGTGTCGATACTCGTGGTTGTACCGCCGGCGCGCATGGTACGGTCTGCACCGGCGAGGGCCCGCCGCCTCCTGGCGAGCCAACCGAAAGCGCACCGCCACTGGTGTTGTTTCAGCGCAACGGCCCCGCCGGGACCGGGCTTTATACTCCCTCGTTCATGAGCCCTAACCAGGTGTTCCCCAATGCGACCTTCGCCAACAGCAACGTGTTCGTACGGCTGCACACGTTGGCTTGGGACACCGAGATGACGGCGATTTACGCCAACGCGCACGTCTACCTGCCCGTAATGCAGCTGACCAATCAGACCAGTCCGATCGTGCCGGGTGCGGTCTATTCACGGCGTAGCAACTTCATTTATCCGGAGTACCAAGGTGGCGGTTTCACCGCCAATCGCCCGCTTTACCTGCCCGGCTTCCTATCAACGCTCCCCTTGGTGGCGCGCACAGAGGTCATGTACCAAAACCACATGCCCTATAACACGCTGTCGATTCCGGGAACCACGCTCTACCCAAGCCTGATCGGAGGCTCGCCTGACGCGCTCACCTACACCGACCAGGTCCTGTGGATCGCGGCGGTTGATCTGGATTCGGCATACGTGCCATGGCTGACCGAAAGCGGAAACTTGACCATGAATGCCGAGGTTGATGGCACGACGTTGCTCAGTCCCAGCAAAAACATGCAGCAGTTCCCGTTATACTTCAGCCGGATGTACCACAACGACATCAGCGGCTCGCTTAACATCGCGACCAGTTGGTATTGGGGCGCGATCTCGCCAGCCTGGACCATGACCTATGATCCAAATGGCGAGACCTTTGCCTTCTTTCCCAGCATTACGCTGACTCCGCCCTGGACCTCCAAGTATTTCGCAACTATCCGCTGGATTGAAATCCTGGGCACCAACCGCTTTGGTTTTCCCGATGGCGGTAGCGATTTGGGCATCTTCAAGGGCCTGTCGCAGCTGGTATTCCAGTTCCAGTATAACTTCGAACTTATATAATCGCCTGCCTTTGACCGCGCGCGGGGAGCATATAAATATGCTCCCCGCGACGCTTTTCCCCGCTTTGAACGCGGCTTAGTCTTTTTCGCCACGCTGTAAATTCAGCCCGCCATCGTTATTTCGGCGGTCCCGGCGCTGTGGCTTATCGCGCTAGCCATGATAGAGTTTCGCGAGCCGCGTTATAGTTGCGCGACATCGGGCTTGCCGGATGAGGCCAAAGCGCGAAAGGAAATTGCGGGTTCCGCGGCAGGCTCGATAAGCGTTTGTCACAACCCGGTAAGCGCGTCTGTGGATCATTTTGGAGAATACGAGTTGGAGCAATCATCGCGTGCTTAACTACCGAACAATATTGTGCCCGATCGACTTCGATTCGGTTTCCCTGGAGGCGCTGCCGCTGGCGTGGGCGTTGGCCAAGGAGAACCGGGTCAAAGTTCACTTGTTACACGTGGCCCGCATACCCAATCCGGACATGGACTCGCCGGTTCCTTTTCAGCGCGACCCGCTATGGGAAAAGCAGGCATTCGAGCGGTTGCGCGAGATCGCCGTGCGCACGATTGAAGACCCCGACGGCTTCGTTCTTCATGTTCGCAGCGGGATTCCGGATGAAGATGTGGTCGCGTTCGCCGACAGTCTAGGTGCCGACTTGATCGTCATGGCTACTCACGGTCGTACCGGTCTGAGTCATCTGGTGTTGGGCAGTGTGGTCGGACGGGTTACGCAAGAGGCCAATTGCCCGGTCTTGATTATCCGGCCCCACCCGCGTAAGCGCACTTGAAGATTCCCGGTTGCGGCGCCGAAATTGCAGCCGGCGTGATACCTTGTTGAGACCAAGCGATGGCCAGCTTTCTGGAATTTGCCCAGGTTTGCCAAGCGCTGAGCCAGACCCACAGTCGCCTACAGATGGCCGAGTTGGCCGGCGACTTGCTCAGCCGTTTGGCGCCAGAGGAGGCCGTCATCGCGGCGCGCTTCCTGATCGGCCGTGCGCTCCCAGTAGGGGAAGAAGCCAAGCTCAATCTCAGTGGCCGGGCGGTGTGGCGGCTCGCCGCCGAATTGACCGGCGCGCTCGATCAGGGCGAGGACATCTTCGCCGCCGCCGTGGATTTCGGCGAAGCGGTGGAGCTGGCGATGCGCCGTCGTACCCAACCCCCACCCACGCTGACTATTACCGAGGTAGAAGCTTACTTTCGCGCGGTCACCCAGATCGAAGGGTCTCAAGCACGGGCACGCAAGCTGGCTATACTGCGCGAGCTGCTGGCACGCGCCGATGCCTTGGAAGCCAAGTACGTAGCAAAGATTTTGATCCGCGAGATGCGCCACGGGATGAACGAGGGCGTCCTGCTGGAGGCGATTGCACGTGCCGCCGCCCGCCCGCTCGCAGAGGTGCGCCGCGCCGGCATGCTCGAGGGCGACCCTGGCCGCCTCCTGCGCACATTGCTTGATGGCCCGGGGCGTGCGCCTGCCGAGCGCTCAACCGAACTCAAGCCGCTGAAGCCGATGCTGGCGCAAAGCGCATTGTCGGTTGCCGAGGCCTTCGCGATCCTGGGGCCACGCCTGGCATTGGAGCACAAACTCGATGGCGCCCGGGTGCAGCTTCATCATGCGGCCGGCCAAACCCGGATTTTTTCCCGCCGGCTGAACGAAATTACCGCCAGTCTGCCCGAAATCACGGAACAGATAGCTAACCGGCTGAGCGACACTGATTTTATTCTCGACGGCGAGGTGCTCGCGGTTGACGGCGAAGGCCGGCCGCTGGCTTTCCAGGATCTCATGCGTCGGTTCCGCCGCATTCGTGAGGTCGAGCGATTGCGCCGTGAAGCGCCGGTACGCCTTTTCGTCTTCGATCTGTTGGCTTGCGATGGCCGCCTACTGATCGACCAGGCTTATCATCAGCGCTTTGAGGCGCTCAGCGAGCTGGCGGCGCGCGGGGGTCTGGAGTTGGTGGGGCGCTTGTTACCGGCTTCGCCTGACGCTGGCGAGCTTTTTTTTCGCGCCGCGCTGGCGGCCGGGTTCGAGGGAGTCATGGCCAAGGCGTTGGAGAGCACCTACACTCCGGGTAGCCGCGGGCGGGGATGGCTTAAGATCAAGGGAGTCCGCACCCTGGATTTGGTAATCGTGGCGGCCGACTGGGGCTATGGCAGGCGCCACGGCTGGCTGTCGAATTACCATCTGGCGGCGCGCGGGCCGGCGGGCGAGTTGTTCGAGGTCGGCAAAACCTTCAAGGGGCCCAGCGACCAGGAATTCGCCGAGCTTACCCAGCGGCTACTGGCCCTTAAACTTTCTGAGGCGGGCGGAACGGTGCGAGTGCGTCCCGAGTTGGTAGTCGAGGTGGCATTCAACGATATCCAGAAAAGTCCACGGTATGCCTGTGGTATGGCCCTGCGCTTTGCTCGCATCGTGCGCCTGCGCGAAGATAAGACCGCCCTTCAGGCCGACACGATTGAGGCGCTGGAGAAGGAATTCGCGGCGCAGATCGTGCGGCC